>JBAXBU010000075.1:0-16102 GCA_037141835.1 Armatimonadota bacterium
GTATGCAAACTAAGAATGTTTAGTTACGGAATGCCATGAAACGAAGCGATATCAACTTTTTGATCGAACGGGCAACTGAATGCTTTGCCGCTCATCGCTGGGCATTGCCTCCCTCGCCACGTTGGGATGTGACTGACTTTGGACTCGGAGATTGGCAACAATTTGGACTTGTCTTGATCAATTTGGCGGAGGAGGCAGAATATTGCGAAAAGCTAATGTATGTACAGCGTGGAATGGTTACTCCTGCCCATACCCATGCAGTTAAAAAGGAAGATATCATTTGCCGCTGGGGAACCCTGAAAGTTCGCATCTGGAAAGGTAAGCCAGACGCTCTTCGACCAGAAGACTTTTCCGTGAAAGTCAATGGAGAACTTTGTCGGGTTTTCGGAGGAGACACTATTACGTTAGGAGCGGGTGAGAGGATTACACTCGTGCCCGGAATATATCACGAGTTTTGTTGCACGTCGGAAGAATGCATCATTGGCGAGGTTTCGACGGCCAACGATGACGCCAAAGATAATTTCTTTGCCGATCCGGATGTTGGAAGATTTTCTGCGATTGTCGAAGATGAGCCAGCAAAAGCCAAGTTGGTCAGCGATTAGGAACCTTTCAAGCTCGCTATGCATTAGTAAAACATGATCACGTCAATGATATCGACGCTTTTATTTAGTAGTGCCAGCAGAGACAGGATTGCACCAGAATTTATTGGCAAGGAGTGGATTAACACTTCGAGTCCAGTCCGGATGGCGGACCGGAGAGGGAAAGTAACCCTTGTCTATTTTTGGACTTTTGCGTGCTACAACTGCAAGAATAACCTTCCAGCTATCCAAACATTAACTGAAACGTTCAAGAAAGACGGCGTGGAGATGATCAGCATCCATACTCCAGAAATTTCTGAAGAGCGAAATATAGAGAACGTTAGGAGGGCGGTGGAGAAGCATCGGATTAAATATCCAGTCTTGATCGATGGCTCCTATGCCAACTGGAAGGCATGGGGTAATAATGTTTGGCCGTGCCTTTATGTTGTCGACAAGCTCGGCAACATTCGGGGCATTGAACAAGGTGAACTGAACTACGGAAATCAGAACGGTGTGGGCAAAGTTTCTGGTTTGATCCGACGACTTTTGTCGGAGAATTAAGATTTCAACGATCCAAACGAATTCTCCGCTGTCACTTCTTATTCATCAGTAGCGGCAGGAGCCAAAATATCAAAAAGAAGGAGAAGACTGTTCCCATGATTATTCCGAACCAAGCACGACCAATTCCAGACTTGTTTGGGTTAGCCTTAATATCCCTTAATCCAAATATTCCCGTGACCAGGGCAAATGGCGCGAAAATGAGAAGCACAGAAAAGAGACCTAAGTAGCCAGAAATAAGTGCCCATAAGGACGGATTGACCGGGATTAGATACTTCATCGTCTCATCTGGCGGAGGAGGCTCAAGATTCCCGCGAGGATACTCGTGCATCTGAGGAGGTGGAACCGATTGGTTTGCCATTACCGGAGGAATTGACTTGGCCTGAAGATCATTCAGGTCACCGGAACTCGGACCTTCGTTTTCACTCATTTGTCTGACCTCAAATTTTGCCAATTCGCGGCTGCGTTGAAGACCAGGGCCCATGAGCCATGAGTAGATTGACGCCACATTGGATTGATTGCAAAGAGTAACACGTTTCCTTTGCCGACCGGGCATTGAACTAATGCCGCCTTCCCGGCGAGCTCTTCTCCTTTATCTAGCGCCCCGCTTAAGAGCAGCTTATCAACCGACGCAAACCTAAGCAAGACTTTTGGTCGTGATGCGGCCGAGTCTTGCACGGGGATGACTGGTGGAGTATCGCTAGGCTGAGTTCGGATTGTATACGGGGGCCTCCCCTGGACGACATCAGGATCATTCAAGTCTCCCCGTCCAGTTGGACGACCACCGGCTGCATTTCCGCCACGCCCACCGAACCCGCCACCGCCGACACTTAACAGTGGTGTTTGGCTAAAGTAGACGCCCACGGTTTCATCGTAACTTGCCGTGATCGGATTCTTCTTCTCCAAATTATCAGCGAGAAAGACGCTACCCGGAGCAAACAGGTCCTTTGGTTCAGTAATGGAAACTCCGTTCACTAATCCGTACTGAATCGGAACTGAGCAGTTGCTCCCGATGCACATAAATAGTCCGCCTTCGTTCAGGAACTTTTGAATGTTCATCATGCCTTGGAGTTCGATTCCACCTCGGATATTGTCGGATTGAGCGACTCCACCCAAGTGTGGAAAGCCGGGCAACGGCTTCCACGGGATCGGTTCGCCTTCTTTGCTAACACCATTCACAATACTTTGGGCTGAACCACCCGTCGGGGAAAGAATGATTACATCAAACTTACTCTTGAGATCTGCTGTGTCTCGCAGATCGTGAGTGGAAATATAAGTATAGGGAATTCCTGCAGCATCGAATGCCATGCGGAACCAGCCTTCATTTTGAGTATTTTGCCACGTGTGAATCAAAGCAATTCTTCCCATTTTTGACTTATCAACCGGGAATGGTTTTGCCTTTTCCCAAACGGCATTCTCTGGTGACGATGTTCGATTGAGAACAAGTTTGTTGGTAACTCTGGTGGAATTTACGTCAAAAAGAGGACCAAGTGTCCAGCCAGTGTCATCGTAAGGAGACGGATCGTCGGCTCGGTAAAATTGTTTGTCAAGGAGCATATCTGCCATTCGGCAATAGGGTTGATCCATTCGAACAACAAGCGAGCCTTTTGCCAAGACTGCGCCATTCTGAATTACATCTTGATTCAAGGTTGTTACTTCAACTCCTTGCCGATTCATCAGGGTTTTTAGTTCGCCAAGATTCCAGTCTCTGCCCGGCTTAGCGGAAAGCACGTATGCCGCTGGTCCTTCCGCCCAAGGCTTCATAACACTTCTTTTTGACTTGAGATAGTAGTTATGGAGGAACTTTTCTTTGTTGGTAGCAACGTTGTACATTCCCATAAGGAGTGCGGATTGACTTAGGTTTGTGTTGTTTCGTATAGACCATCGGACACTTGGAAATGGCGGGTTTGGTCGGAACCATTGTCGGCTCGAGTCATTTCCAGATTGTCGCATCCCGGTGTCCGCTCCACTGCCGCCCTGGGTCTCGTAAAATCTGCCGATAGCGTTATGCCCGTTCGCAATATAGAACGCGTAGTTTGGTGCCCATCCATCATAGAAACCATGGGTCCAAACGCCGGGGACTCCGCGCTTGGTCATCTCGTCGACTTCGTTGTATGCCATCGTGTGCCACTCATCGATGGTGATCGGGTCGAGCCAGGCGTTATACGGTCCTGTTCCGGTTGAAATATACAGATATGGCACCGACTCGTGGAGGTCATGGAGGACGGTTGGATGAAATTGCATCCAAGTCTGGACCAGATTTTTGCTGAGGGCAAGACCCATACCCACATTGTCGCGATTGTTATCATGCGCGACGTATTGACCCCAATAGAGTAACGGAATCGCAGGTTTGGTCGGGTTCTTCTTTCGGTATAGGTAGGTATCTACGAATCTATCTCGGCCGTCAGTATCAAGAACTGGCGTTAACATTACGACCGAGTTTTTTCGTATTTCTTGAATATACGGGGATTCTTCTACCGCCAATCGATAGGCAAGTTCCATGAGCATTTCTGGGGGACCAGACTCGGGAGAGTGCATTCCTCCGGTCGCGTAATAGATCGGCAGCCCTTGCTTGATCAGCTTCGCGGCGACCTCGTCAGCCCCATTCAAGTTGCCATCGCCTTTGTAGTTAACGAGCTTTCGAGGGTCCCCGATCTTCGCGTTAATGTCCTGAATCTCTGGAAGACGTTTCAGGTTGTTTTCGTCGGAAATGATCACGGTGATCATCTCGCGACCGTCTTCGCTTTTACCCATGCTATTAATTCGGACTCGTGGCGAAGTTCTCGCGAGTTCTTTCATGTAGCCATTTATTTCATCGACATGGTGTAGGACATTTGGTGCTCCTACAATATCACCGAAATGTTTCATAGGCGACGGCACTTTGGAGCTAGCCGGCAAGTGGTCCACCAGTTCGGTTAAAAAGAATGATTCGGTTGTGTATTCCTTAATCTTCTTCCCGTAGGCTTCATCATTTTGGGCAAGGACTTGACTACAAAATAATGCAGCAAGAATTCCGACGATAGGGCCAAAGCGAGGCATATGTGCATTTTTGCACAATAAATTCATTTTGGCTTCTAACACGCAAAAAAGCCCGACGAATTTAGATTCATCGGGCAATGTTTTACTAGAGTCTAACGACCTCGAAAGTATCCCGAGATCTTGCCTTCCGGTTTTGGCAAAAATGCCATTTGAATCTGCTCCTCAGAAAAGACGTTAGGCACTGAGCCCGTTCTTGCATAGTGAAAAACTGCTGTCGTGTAGATGCCAGTAAGGCAACTTCCGATAATTGCAAGGGCGAGCCAATACAAAGCTGCCAAGACTACAGCTCCAATGATAATCCAGGCAGAACTAGTAAACGCCACACCAATAAGAATTGGGATTGGAATAAGAGAAAGTAATCCGAGGGCGGTCGAAACGCCAATGTTTCCAATCAGAGATTCGCCCCAAGTCTTTTTGATCGTTGCGAATGATGTTTTGATCGCGGTAATTGGTCCGACCCCTTCGATTGCCAAGGTAGGAACCACGAAGAATGTTACGATGTTCCATGCTCCACCAAGGAGAGCCACAACAATTTGACCGACAATCGCAACTCGTTCGGAAATCGTTTTGAGGATCATTCCAACCGTTGCACCAACAAGGCTCCATGCCAATATCGGTCCAAGGCGTTTAGTAGCCGCTCGAAGGCCGTCCCCAACGGACGTTTCTTGGTTGTTCAAAACTTTGTTTGCGCAGTGGATGAGGGCAACATTAAAGAAGACAACCACAAAGTAGCTGACCAAGTAGTAGCAGAACGAAACAATGTAATAAGCCACCGGAACATTGTCTCGGGTGAAATGCACTTTTGTTTCAAGCATTTTTAGTCCACCCATGCTGAAAAATATTGGCAACATGAAGCTAAGAGTGACGAGAAAGCTTGTGATCCCCGAAATTATTGGGAACAATGCCAGCGAAGGATGACTTCGCATAACCTTCCAACTTTGCTTAGCCAATTCCCAACTACGTGTAAACCTTTCCCTACTGATTCTCAGTATAAAGGACGCAGATAGACCTGTGTGGGATTCAGTGCGGGTTTTATGACCTAATTTCCGCCGCCGCCACCACCTGGAGGTGGACCACCAGGTCGTCCGCCTCTGGCGCCCGGTCCTCGTCGAAAGCTATCGTCCATCGTTCCGCGATACTTTCGTGGAATCCAAGGGTAAGCCTCGGAAACAACATAATAGTAAGTTCCCTTTGGAAATTCTGGGGTCACTCCAAATCGGCCGTTACACTCATCTAGGTCACCAGAGTCCTTGACGAAATTCCAGTCTTGCTCGAAAGAGCCATCGTAAGCACCGCCCGGCCCATTTGGTCGCGTCCCCGGCTTCAATCGATAGCTCGACTTCAGTGTCTTCACACTACTCTTAGGATTTTGAGGATCCGAATAGCCGTAGGTTCCATACATTGGGAATCCATCCGCGGCCCACCCGATTAAGACCATTTTTGAGCCATCGCCTCCAAGTCTCTTCATGAGGTCAATCGGAATTGCGTGGTAATGGTAGGCGCCAGTCGGTTGAACGTGGGCGTTGTTGAGGTCGATTCCTAAGTACTTAACTCCGTTGATGACGCCTTCCCAGTGCCAACCCGACGATCGGTCATTGTTCCACCATTCGGCGGTACCGGGATCGAACGGAACACCGTTTATTGCGACTCCAAAGTCCTGCATTCTGAGTTCAGTTGTTGTTTCAGCTACTTTTGGATGAGCGGGAACTCGGAAGTTGTACTTCTGAGGGCTAATCGCATTCGGATTTCCGTTTCCAGGAAACTGCCCCGTTTTGTGGTCTGGCATTCCGTTGGAGGTTATGTAGCGATACTCACCTTTCACTTCAATCTTCACTTCATTCTTGGTCGAGGTTTGAAGCAAAGCAACATAGATGGCTATTCCTGTCATGTTGTTATCTTATATTGCCCATATTTAAAAACTGTTTGAATTACGAAAAAGTCTTTACTTCGTAGTGATTGCATCGAATTTGGTGGATGATCTGGATTGGAAGGGATTAAACTAAGAGGTGGATATCCATGAACCCGATCGTACTCGCTCCCGGTCCAACTAAAGTTCACCCTGAAATGGCTCAATGGCTTCAGGATGCCGTCGATGAAGGCGCAGTTTGGCAGTCCCACCGCTCGCCTTGGTTCCTTGAGATGTTCGAAGACGTAGTCAGCCGAATTCGCACATTGCTGTCTGTTCCTGATACTCACACCATTTTGTTCATGAACTCCTCCAACGAGGCATGGGAACGGGCAATGCAATGCCTTACTACCGACGAGACGTTCCATACCGTTGGCGGCGAATTTGCGATGCGATGGCACCAATATGCCGGATGGCTCGGACGAAAGGCGGTCGAATGGAAGTACACCCATGAATTTGACGGCAACTTTGGCGACATTGAAGTTCCTGCCACCGCGGAAGCGATCTGCATCACGAACAATGAGACCAGTATTGGACTCTGGACTCCGGAAGATCAGATTCACCAGCTAGCTAAGCGATATCCCGACAAGATGATGATGGTGGATGTCGTGTCTTCGATGCCGCATTGCCAACTTGATTGGAGCCTGGTTGACGTTGCCATGTGGTCTATCCAGAAGGGTTTCCACTGCATCGCGGGTCTATCGGTCGTCGTCGTTTCCAAGCGAGCCTTGGCGAGAGCCGATGCACTAGAGAAGACTCAAAGCATTGGATCATTCCACGCATTTAACCGCGTTGCAGGCTATGCCGCACAGAACATGACGGCTGAAACTCCGAACGTCCTTGCGATTTACATCCTTCGAAAGGCAGTCATGAAATACCAGTCGATTGGACTAGACGCGTTACGCGCCGGAGTACGTGAGCGAGCCGCCGCGTTTTATGCCGCTTTGGAAGATACTTCTTTCGGCTGTTTAGTCAAAGAAAAGGCTTATCGATCGCCGACGTTGTTCGCGGTTAGCTCGGGTTCTTTGAATGCGAACGACTTACGTGCGAAGTGGGCAAAGGAAAAGAACATCTGGACAGGTGCCTGCTATGGTCCGCTGAAAGATGGCAACTTCCGAGTTGGCAACTTCCCGATGCACACGGCTGAAGAGCACGAAGCGATGCTGAACGCGATTCGCGAAGCGTCTTTGGTTGGCGTTTAGTCTTCTAGTCGATGCACTGTAGCCCAGATCTCACGCTTCGCGTCGAGGTCTCGGAACTGTTTGCGTCCCGGAACTATGTCCAGATAGATCGTTGCAATCTCCTGGGCGCGCATTGGGACTTTGATTCGGGCTGCCTGAATTCCGAACGGCTCCAGCTTTTCAGTTTCGGACGTCAAGTAGGAATTGTCGTCGTTCGTTGCGGTTAGTTCCTGAATGATCTCGCCCATCATGTTTGTCTTGTAAGCCTTGGCGATTGGGCCAGGCAAGGTGACTTCGACGTCACCGTTAATTCCGTCGTACTCGACGAGACGAAGAATGTAAGGGTGCCCCATCCCTTCGCCAGCGTAGGTATTCAATCCTCGTTTGCAAAACGACTCTTGCTCACGGTAGAAGGCAGTTGCAATGACGTTCGTTGAATGGACCGAGACTGCTGAGAAGTTCGTTGGCAAGGATTCAGTTACGGTGGTTGATGGAGATGGCAGTTGTTTCGAATCAAGCGGCCAGTTTTTCCGTACAAGGGCTTGCGCTGAATGTCCTAACAGCAACGCTCCCTTTTTAACGCATTCTGCGCTCGATAGTCCTTTGTGAAAGTGGAGTCCGAAAGATGTTCGCGCAAAGTGGTCACGAATGTCTCCATCCCAGGGGTCAATTGAATGAATAATCGTTTTCAGACCAGACTCAGTTACGAACCACTGTTGGTTACCTGAATGGGTGATTAATGCTCCAGTTCCATTTGATTGGACAACATTTACAAAAGATCGGGAAGTGAACGCACCACGCACATGTTCAAACCACTGTGGGCTAGTCATCCAATCCCCTTCAGGGTATTTTCTTTTCCCTACAGAACCATTCAAAACTTTTGAGACGGAATAGGGGCCATCAGAGTAAATCGTGGCGCCAGGTGGAACAAAATCCCACAACAAAGAAATTGCTCCCTTATAGCCAGGACCCAACGATGAACGATTGTAAAAGTCCTTCGTAAGAATATCGAACTCAAGGGATTCCAATTCAACATTAGCGATAAGTATCAAGTGAATGGGAACGTCGGCAAGTTTCATTGACAACCGATTTCCAGAAATTGTTGGAGATTCAGGAACAGATGAGCAAGTAATTGCCGAACTCTGGACTAGTTCACCATTAACCATGCACTCGAACTTAACTGGGAACCCAACAAGTGAAACATTGCGCGTGATCAATTCTTCAATGACCAAATTGTCTAGGTTGAAAATCACTGATAAGTCGTCTGAGCGGAACTTGGCAAGATTTCCTTCAATTTCCCAACTTAGTTCGGTCAAAACATTCTTCTTCAAACTGTAGCCCATCGCTGGCACTTCAATACCACCCACACCCACGTTCCAGCCGAGGCGATTGAAAAACATACCAATAGCCGCACCATCATCGGGCAATCTCTTTGCGATTCTTGAAACAGGGTTACTTCTTAGTAGTAAGGTATTGATGAACGCAAACTGCGCTTCCGCAACGTGACCACACAGCCCTTCGCACTCATGATTATCGTGGTGCTGCGCGGCAAGGAGGTTTCTCCAACATTCTTCCAACTCCCAGGTCGGATACACATCCCACGGTTCATAGGGTCGCCCAAAAAGTCCCAATATTGCCGAAGCTGTCTCGGCTTCCAGGATCCGATGTTCCAATTCCGCAGAGCGCTTCGGATGGTTGTCACCATTCTTGCCGAGTGTCATTCCATGCCAGAAGTCGTCCGGCTGGTATTTGCGGACCGGCAAGTCCTTGCCTTCCCACTTGGCAAGATATTCGCCCAGGGTCATCGCCAAAATCTCAAACCTGGGATCCTCTTTTAGCTTAGTTAGCATCGGAATCATGAGTTCGGATCGACACATCCAGTCTTGGGTTGGCATGAGTTCTAGCCATTGCAACACCAAGGGTGGAATTCCATCGTCCGCCGAAGGTGGATTTGCCGCAAGATCGTCTAGCAAAATCTGAAAGTCCTCGGGCCATTGATGCAGGTTCATTCGGTTGCGGGTAGCCGTGGGAATCTGGGTTCCATCAACCCCTTCCCACAAAACCACCGGAGCTTCTTCCATCGGGACTTCAGGCGTATGCCAGGTCCATTGGAAGTACAAAGACGCTCCTGTGAATCCGCACCCCGCCAACATCTGAGGTAACTGAGGGTATGCATCAAACTCTTCCTCCCAAAACGTTTTTGGACGGCAGCCCAAGACCCGCATCGCAGTTCTAACGCCGTAAACCCGTTGTCGAATGTTCGATTCTCCGCCATGAAACAAGCCGTATGGCTGGCCATATGAACCGCCAACAACTTCGATGATTCCTTCAGCGATAGCCGCGCGAAGCTTGGTGATGTGCTCCGGTGACTCCGATGCCAATTTCTCGTAGCCAATGCCATCAAAGTTGATGTTCCCCTTTACGCCCGTCGCCCGACAATACGCCAACATGTCGTCAATCGAGCCAGGAAGAACGTCGTATCCCCATAGCCACTGCATATCCACCCAATGCATGTGGTTACCGAAGGTATAAGCGAGCGGGATTGGCTTCGACATCGCCGAAGTCTACCAATTGCTAGTTGAACTGGCTAACTGATTCAGGGGTACCGACAAAAAGTTTTCCGTTTAATGCTGTGATAAAGGTTGTCTCGCCACGAGTCAATTGTCTCCACGTTGTGGATTCCGCGATCCAGCTTCCATCCAAGCCGCCCAAAACTAACCGTCCCCGCCAAACCGACAAGCAACGAATCTTCGAGGATGGTCCAACGAGTTTTTTCATCGAACCGTTTGAGTAGGCGTAACATCCGCCAGTGTAGGTACCAATAAACACTGAGTCCCCCAGGCTAGCCATCGAAGTAACCCACACATCCGCCAAGCCGTCGCCAAAACCAAATCGCTTTTGCTTTCCCGAGCCAAACAAGAATAATCCATCTTGAGTCCCTACCAGCTTTTCCTTACCAACAACCGCCATTGCCGTAACATTTCGTTTTTCCAGCTCCGTTGGATACCGCTCGGTTAATAACTTGTCGCCGACTTTCTCGAACCAGCCGCCCGAACCACCGAATAGGAGTTGGCTTTTGTTGACCGACATTGATCCAACCCATGGACGTTTCACTGCCCCATGGAAGATATCCGAATACAATTGATCTTTGGCGACGTCAAGTTTGTCGACCGCACCATTTCCATACAATGCCCACGTCATTCCATGTACCTGAGCCACTTGGCGAATGGCTTGGTCACTTACGTGGACCCATCGTGATCCCGGCGTGCCGCTATACAGTCCGCGAATTCCGCCAACCACCCATTTGGTTCCAGTTAAGGTCAACCCCGATATTCGCTCAATTGGAAACTCGTTGCTCGAATACACCTTCTCCGGTTTAATGGGAGCCGAATCGGCTCCCATTAACATGGCAAGGACTACTGAGACCATTTGATTTCACGAACGTTATGAGCGTTGTCAATCAGCATGATCTTAACCAGTCGCCCTTTCGCAACGGGAACTTCGAAGGTTCCATCTACATTTGGCACCATATTTATTTCCTGTCCGCTACCAAAAACCGCAACTGCTCGGGCAAGGGTCTCGCTTGGCTTCAGCAAATAGAAGCCATTTTTCGTCGTAATTTCTCCGGTTGGTGCAGTTCGGTCGACCTTGTATTGAAGCGTTTTTTCAAATGTTGTGCCGTCTTGTCGAGTTGCCGTGAGGGTTACGGTGTAGTCGCCTTCAGGTGCCTCGGCCGGAATGTCGAAGTTGCCGCCCCAGAAACCTTGGCGATCCTTTTTTAGATCGAATTCTCGACCACCTGGAAGAGTGGCCACTACCTTAACTGCTTCCGGCATCTGAACCCGAATTTCTGGGTCCCCGCCCGAAGAATCTCTCCAATTCATTTCGCGGTTCTTTTGCCATTCGCGTTGTCTTCGAGCCTCAGCCTTTTGCTGTCGTTCATACTCTGCTGCTTTCTCCCGGAACAGTTTCATTTGCTCGTTCGGAACCGCAAGCAAGGCAGTTTGTGATGAAGGGATTTGGTACTTCATGCTGAAATTCAAGACATCTTTGTTGTGTCGCCATTCGGTTTGGTTGAGCTTCTGGTGCGCCCAAAGCTTTGCGGTATCCGTTCCTTTCTCATTTGCGTGAATAGTTCCCTTCAAAATTTCAGTTCTTACCTCCGAGTCCGAAACAACCTGAATCTTTCCTGCACCATCTCGCCGACCCATAAACAACTTCACCGAACCATCTTGGGGGCCGTTTTCGGGTCTCGCCCAAAAGACGTTGGTGAGCCCCTTGATTTGGAACGGGGCCTCAGGATGCAAGGTGTGGATCTTTCCAACAACATAGGTATGTCCATCTTTATGCTTTTGAGCATAGTACTGAAGCGTTGTTTCATCGTTTTGAGGATCGGCCACAACGGTTCGTTTCTTCCCGTTGATCTCGATAACCTTTCGAACTTCTGGTTGAATTTGCTTGATGTTTCCCGCTTGAGGAACGACTGTAGAGCTTATTGCGGAAACATTGGCTTCGGGAAGTAGCAATCCCTTGTCGTTCGCTTCCAGAAATCCTAATGTTGTTAGCTGAACTCGAAGGTCATAGCCGACCGCAAGTGGAAATATTTGGGCATGGTAGCTGGATGGCGAAGTCTGAACCATGATGCCTGGATCTTCGTTTCGACTGGTAATCGCAGTGTAAATGAACCAAGCTTTCTGCTTGTCCATCAGGACTCCCGGCACAAATTCATTTTTGTACCAGTAAGCGAATCCGCTAAGTACTCCAGGCGCTGGCAGAGAAAACCAGAACGATGCTTCGGTCAAGTCCTTAGACGGATTGTCGAAGGTAAAGACGCTCTCTTGCTTGACCATTGGTCCTTTGATGATCGAATTTGTTTCGACTTTCTTGACCTTAAAATTTTCGTGCGTATCTCGGTTGTAGACTCGATCAACAACCTGGGCATTGGCGAAAATGGGAAGAGACGATAAGAGAATTCCGACGGTGACTTGCTTCATAACTACACGTTGATTTTGTTAACCAAGCAATTGTGCAAGCAGTTCCAGCCTTTTTCCATACCAACTAATTGACGTCAAATCGGGAGCACCGCTGACTGTATAGCGATGCTCCCGGTTATTGGTGTTGCGTGACAATTTAGAGTTTTGCTGCGAGAGGAAAATCAATATCTGTTTGTGAGACTGAGTTAAAGTAGTTGGTAAAGACGTTAAGCGCAATGTGAGCAACGATCTCACCAATTTCTCCTTCAGAGAACCCTGCGTTCTGGATAGCAATAACATTGCGGTCATCAATATGTCCTTTCGATACTAGGACTGCTTTTGCAAATTCTAGTGCCGCCTGCGTTTTCGGATCAGAAGAGAGTCCTTGTCGGCTGAGAAGAATTTCTTCTGAGGAAATTTTCACCATTCCGCCGATAGCGGTGTGGGCGGACAGACAGTATTCGCAACCGTTTGACTCGGCAACAGCGAGAGCTAGCTTTTCCCTAAGTTGGGCATCCAAGCTGCCGCCAGCCAATGCTCCAGCTAGTCCAAGATACCCCCCGAGTACCGCTGTCGAATTCGCCATTCCTCGGGTCATATTTGGGACCATTCCCATGTTAGCTTTGACTGCCGTAAGAAGTTCGTTAGCTTTGCCGGTTGATGAAGTTGGGTCGATTTGTGTGAAACGTGCCATTTGTTTTCCTTTGTCATTTTGGTTTACATTATAACCATCTAAATGAATAATGAAGGTTATTTCATATTTGGAACGGTCTTGTCAATCCCTAATCACAATTTAACTGAAATGTTTCTTGATATAGCTACACAGACATCTTTTATGGAAAGCAAATGAAAACCATTAATACATGGTATGATGGTTTTAAGCCATCGGAGAAACACCAAAATATGGACTTCCTGCTGCTCGCCAATCACCCGTTTCTGGACTTTGTCAATACTCTTCCCGTGATAGGTGGAGAAGCAATTGAATTGATTCCTGATGGCGGTTCGTTTCTTAACATGCTTGGTAGGCTTGATATGGAAAATCGTCCCGCAGTTCGCCGACTGACGGATCGGGATGCCGTCCAGATTTCTGGTATGGCACGCGAAATGCGGGAGGACTTTCGAAGATTCCTTATTGCCAACAATGAAGGAACTCTGGAGTCCACTAACCTAGAGGCAGTGAATAGTTGGTTCGCGAAGTTGGGTTCTCCCACCATCGCTCAAGTGACAGACAAATTTGTTTTGGACTATCAGTCCAGCTTGTCTGAAACAGTCCCACCAGAGTTGAGCATAATTTTGAGATCCGGCCTGGAACTCATTACTTCCCCAGCATTTTCGAAAGTTCGAAAGTGCGCGAATCCACAATGTGTACTTTGGTACCTCGACACAACAAAGAGTCGCACTCGTCGTTGGTGTAGCATGACCATGTGCGGCAACGTTGAGAAAGCGAGATCATTTAGAGAACGCCACCAACCACAAAGAAACTCATGAATGAACCTGAATCCCAACGTCCTCCCTTGCCTCCGTTTACCATCGAAACGGCGATTCGAAAGGTCCGCTTGGCCGAAGACGCTTGGAATAGCCGAGATCCAGAGCGGGTTTCACTTGCGTACACTCCCGATAGTCGTTGGAGAAATCGAGCTGACTTCTTGACCGGGCGACCAGCCATCGTGGAGTTATTAACTCAGAAGTGGGCTCGCGAGCACGAGTACCGACTGATCAAGGAACTCTGGGGATTCCGAGAAAACCGAATGGCGGTTCGGTTTGCCTATGAATGGCTCGATGAAAATGGGAATTGGTTTCGATCACACGGAAATGAACTTTGGGAGCTTGATGAGCATGGACGAATGAGGCGGAGGGAGGCGAGCATTAATGACCTTCCAATTCGTGAAGAAGATCGGAAGTTTCGATGGGTGCAAGGGCCACGACCCGCCGATCACCCCGGGCTTACCGACTTGGGTCTGTAAGTTCATCGGATTCGCCCCTTAGGTTCTTGCCCGTTACCGAGAAAACATCTGTTCACTCTGGCAGCAAGTGGCTTACAATGAGGGAACCGACAGTTTGGATCAAAATGGACCCATCAAGGCTGAATTACCTTCGTCAAATCGAGATTGCGAAACCGTGTCCCGAAGACTGGGATACGATGGAGGGCAATGAGCGCAAACGGTTTTGCACCGGATGTGGATGCTTCGTCAACAACATTTCCGCAATGAGCGTATCGGAAGCTGAGACTTTGCTTGCGTCAATAGGCAAAACCTGTACTAGAATTACCGTCAATCCCAAAAAGGGAATCCTTACTCGTGATGGCTGGATTCCTCGGTTAGTATTCGCGGGGGCAGTTGCGGCCACGGTCGCCGGATGTTCGGAAAATAGTCGATCGCTTTCGGGCGCAAGCATACCAACTTCGAGCCCGGCAACGACACCTAGCCCTCAATATGTGTCGGTAGGGCTTGTTGCTCCTTCTCTAGCTGAACATTTTGTTGACGAGGAATCGAGCAATACTCCGGAAATTGGTTGGCCGAACATCGTCGCCGAGAAGCGACCAGGCAAGGTTCCTAAGAAGTCAGTGGACAAGGGGGCAACAGAGCCAGAGTCCGATAGCACGATGTTTGTTGGGATGGTCACTTCTACCTATGAAGTTAATGTCCCATTGAAAAAAACTGCCCAGCCGAACAACAAAAAGACATGAAACACTTTGGAATGTTGCCGTGCGTGTCTCTCATCCTCGCCGGCGGAGGGCTGGGATATTGGGGAATCGAGGTCGTTCGTCAAAGCGGAACTCGCGTTTCGGGAGGACCGTTGATTTGGGTGCTTTACTTTGGCGGCAGCTTGCTACTCGTTGGATGTGGACTATGGCTGCTCATCAAAGGGATCGCGAAGAAGGAATTGTGAACCGAAGCACCCGCTCAGGCTGGTTCCTACTGGTCTCAGGTGGACTTTTGACCATTTCCATGCTTTATGCCGGATTCAATTCTGATTGGCAAGCGGTTGGCGGTCCGATGGTATGGGTTCTCTCTATTGGCGGCTCTGTGCTCCTTGTTGCCACTGGCACTCTGCTCATCTTGCGAACCTGGAATTGACCTGTGAAAACGGGAATATTCCGATATACTCAAAATCAACTTACTGGTCTCTATGAACATTTCCGGAATATCAAAAATTGCCGTCTGCTTTGCTCCTATCTTCCTATCTGCGTATACAGCAAGGAGTCAAGATCAGCAAAAAGTAAAGCCAGTTAGAACCGAAGTGATCAACCCAATACGAAATGAGACCTTTAACAAGAATGGGAAGGCCAAAGAACGAAAGCAAGGCGGAAATCCGCAAACCATCAATGGAATTCTCACCTTCAACGGATCGATGGATGGCAACCGGCAGGTAGACCCCCAAATTGCAGTTGGGGGCGGCTATGTCATGCATGGAACAAACAGCGGACTAGTCATTTACGACAAGAAGGGAAACTATCTCCAGGGAGTTCCACAGTCTGAATTCAACAATGGCATCGATCCAAAGATGTTCTTCGATGTTTACAATAAGGTCTTCTGCTTTGATCTTTGGAACCCATGGGACAATGAAAAACTAAAGCCCGTCAACATCTCCATTTCTGAGACTAATAATCCAACAAAAGCATGGAACACCTATCCAGTTCCGGCTCCACAAGGCGTTGATGGCGGCGGAATTGGGCACAGTCGAAAGTGGATCGGATATTCATTCCCCGGTGGACCAGAGCAGACGTTCGTCATGAAAATGGCGGAGCTTAAATCAGGAAAGCCCGCTTCCGTTTACCATTTCACAGGCAGTCTTGGCCATCCGGTTAACACTCAGGATGCAATTGACGACTTGTATTTTGTGAAGCTAACGTCAAAGGAAATCATC
>JBAXBU010000076.1:0-16066 GCA_037141835.1 Armatimonadota bacterium
TGAGCGAGAGTTGTTTGGGTGATCTTTCCTGGTCTCGTAGATTCATACCAAAACGTGCCCATTCCCCATCCATATGGCCTCTCCTTTGCGAGATCTATTGCGGAAGACCAAAGCAACTTGCGAAATTCTTGGGATTGCGTGGCCTCTGCGCCGCTACTGACCACTCTGGTCATAGCTTGCCCACCGGCAGTAGTCTTAGCCGAATTTTGCATGGCAACTGCCAAAGTGCCGGTGATGATCAGCGGCAAGACAATTCCGCCAATAATTGCGACTGGCTTCGCAGATTTCAAGATCAGGAGGCCACCAATCAGTACAACAACACCAATTGGGAGGCAAACAATTGCGCCTTTAGATTGCGTAAGAACCAACGCAAAACTTTGCATATTTGCACCAAGAACAAGGGGGAATCTAGCGATTCGGTCAAACCGAAATGCCATCGCAAGGCAAAGAATGGTGCCAGTCGCAAATAAAGCACCAGCTTGATTGGGCCCAATTTGCATAGCCGAGATTCGGTATCCCGGATCATAGGCTTTCATGGCACCATATTCAGCAATTCCTGAAATAGCTGCCATTGTTGAACCGCCAATAAAGCTCACAATAGGAATGCTAGATTGCTTTCGACCGCAGCATAGGGTGACGGCAAAAAAAGCCAAGGACATCATTGCCCATTCCAAGACGACACCAATAGTTACGGCAGGAAATCCTGAGACCATGATGGAAACGCCAATACATGCGCCAAGAAGGGCCAGCCAAAATGAAATCCTCAAGTTAACAACGTGAGTTATCTTCTTCGCGAAAAGGTTTGCGCAAATCGGAATGAAAAAGAGCAACGAGAGCAAGAAGTGAGTAAGAAAAGGAGCTTGGTCTCCGGTTAGAATGCCAACCAATACACTGTCATTCGCTCTTAGGCTCCCAGACTCGATACTCAAATGTCCTCCCATTAGCGGAAGAAGAAAGGCACCTAGGGCAACGCAGATAATCGTCCAGTGCGGAATCTTGGTCATTTCGTGAATCTCCGCTTAAGAATGTCAATTTTGTTTCGGACGACAAACAAAGACGCACGAGTAGCAAGTGCCATTGCCGCTAATCCGAGCGCAAACGGTCGGGCGATTGGAGTCATGTTTGGTACCACGTTTTTCCGATAAAACAAAAACATTGAACGATGAAATCTTCCTATCATCCGGTTCGGAGCTTTGTCAGTACTTCGACCAATGGCATGAGTGATTCTGAATTCAGGAAGATAGATTACTTTTTTTCCGTTCTTCCACGTTTGAAAACAAAGGTCAACATCCTCGCAAAACATCACAAATTCGGGGTCAAACAATGGCTTGCCTTCAATTAGCTTGTCTCGAACTAGTAAAGCTGCCCCAGAAACCCAGTCGACTTCCTTTGCCCCGTCATGGGCAAAGTCTTGCATCAAATATTCTTTGGTGAATCGATTGTTCGGAAATAGTTTTCCGAGGAGAGTGTTTCTAAAAAGGGCAGCCAAAGGATTGGGAAATCGGCGACAACTGAATTGCAAACTTCCGTCAGGGTTCAGGAGTTTCGGGGCAACGATGCCAACATCTGGGTTAGACTCAAGATAGGTTAAAAGACCGCCGATTGCTCCAGGATGAACGACCGTATCCGAATTAAGTGGCAACACATGTCGTCCTTGCCGATTTTCTGCCGCATAATTCTGACCACCAACAAAGCCCAGGTTCTTATCCATTGCCTCTAGGCGAACCCACTGAAATTCATCGGAAACCATCACCGGTGATCCATCCTCCGAATTATTGTCGACAACAATAACCTCAAAATTTGCTTCATCACGAATCGAGGTTAAGCTGGCAAGGCATGCCCTCAAATCATCAATCGTATTCCAGCTACAAATGGTGATACTAAGGTCGAAATCCTTCATGAAATCCTCGTGCGCGAATTAACGCCCCAATCCAAACGACGGGAATAATGAAGATGAGCGATATTCGCGCCAATCCCCTCAAATTCTTCAAAAAGTATCGAATAAGGCTCCGATGAGATTCCCAAACCATACTTTTCTTCACTTGCTTCGTGCTTTCTCCACCAAAGTGCTTAATCGAAAGTGATGACTCATACCAGCACTTATATCCTTTGTTCTGCATCTGCTGGAGCAAATCCACTTCGTTAAAAAAAATGGGGAACTGCTCATCAAATGGTCCTGGTATGTCCTTCAAAATCGACCCTCGAAACAAGAGAAAAGTTCCCATCGGTTGCGGAGCATCTTGGGATACCTCGTAGTCAAATCGTGTCAGCCTGTAAGAGTCAAAGAATTGAAATAGTTTTCCGAGACCAGTAACATCTCCAAAAATCCCGGAGATAGTAGGGAAGCCGCGAACGGATCGTTGAGTTAATCCATCAGATCCAATGAGCTTAATTGCGAGGCATCCATAACCAGGCATTTCTTCCAGTTTCTTCATCGCAGCTTCAAGAACGGAATTGCTGACGATCGTATCGGAGTTCAATGTCAAAATGTAATCTCCGGTTGCCCTTGATATGCCGATGTTGTTGCCCTTTGCATAGCCGTGATTGGCCTTTTCTTCAAGGAGAATTACATCAGGAAAACCAGTTTTGACAATATTTACACTGTTATCTGAAGAAAAATTGTCGACAACAATTAATTCACATCCCCCAGCAATATTGCTAGGTTCAATTGAAGCAAGACAATCATTGAGAAATGAAGCGGTGTTCCAATTTACGACTACGATACTCAGCTTCAATACCCGCCAATTTTACCGGGGTCAGGAACGGATTCTGACTAATTTGGGTATAGTAGATGGGATTGCTGGAGAAATCCAGTAACACCACAGGGGAGGAAAGAGGGACTTTGAATAAGAGCGTACTCGTTGCCGCGTTATCTGTAGCGCTAATATCGACAGGGTTGGCGAATCCAGATAGGGGATCAACCAAAAACTTTTCACGCGGTCACCGCAGTGCTGGATCAGGCAGTTCAGCAGGAAAAGCGACCATCATTGGTGTAAACATCAATGTACGGTCAGCACCAGACTCCAATTCATCTTTGATTAAGAAGGTTAACGGCGGAAACGCGACCATTCTTGCTCAAAAAGGCGATTGGTTTAAATTGAAATTTGAATACGGTACCCAAGGTTGGGTCCGACAAGATTTTCTCAAGATTTCAGGGCGTTCAGCCGCAAAGGTAATTCCGATCAAACTTGATCCATTGCCTACGGTAGCCTCAAAATCAACTCCAGACTCAAGGGCAAAGTCAGTTGCAGCCAATATTGCTCCTGGACTTACCAGATACGCTTCGATGGTTCATAGGACGGTAAAGATCCATAAAGGTCCGTCTTCATCAAACTCAGTTGTAGGCAAAGTCAAGGGAGGAAAAGCTCTCATCATTGACAAAGGTGGAGATTTCTACAAAGTAAAGTTTGATCACGGCACAGTAGGCTGGGTTGCTGCTTCAGCTGTAGTATTTCCAAGCAACTTTGATTTCAAAAACTCAAAGAACAAGCCAGTCATTCAATCAAAACCGGAGACTTTTGTCGCTTCGAAAACTCTACCGAAGGTTAAGGCTGCCGAGCCAAAAATCAAGCAGGATGAACCAGAGGTAACTGCTCGAATTCCTGAGAATACGGTTGAAATTGTTGGTTCGGGTGAGAAAATTACCATTCCGGCAGAAGAAACACCAGCTCCGAAGGAACCAGCGACATCGAATGCAATTATGGCAACGGTCATTGGTGACAATGTAACAGTTCGAAAGGGACCTTCCAAGACAAATTCAGCTCTCACGAGAGTTGACGGTGGTCGGGCTACAATTATTGATCATCGCGGTGACTTTTACCAATTGCGATTTACCGGTGGAACGGTAGGCTGGGTTCACGAAGACTTCGTAAGCTACCCAGGTCACATTGTTACCGAAGCTCCAAAGCCTCCTGTAGTTTCGTCGAACCCTGAGGTTGCATCGCAAGTTATTAAAAGTGCGAGGTCGTTCACGGGTGTTCGATACGTTTACGGTAACTCAAGCAGAGCTTCAACCGACTGTAGTGGCTTTACGCTTCAAGTGTTCAAGTCTGTCGGCATCAACTTGCCAAGAACTGCGCGTGAGCAATGCAATCGTGGTACTCGAGTCACTCGAGCTCAACTCCAGACTGGCGATCTTGTCTTCTTTAACACTCGTGGATACGTAAGTCATGTAGGAATCTATATTGGAAACAGTCGATTCATTCATGCTTCTTCTGGAGCACGTCAAGTGACTGAGAGTTCGCTCAACGACAATTACTACAATAATCGCTTCCTTTTTGGAGCGCGAATTTTGTCGCCGAGCAAAGTGAAAAAACTCGACTTACCAAGCCCTGGCGAGATTCCACCAGAAAGAACGGTCGATCGAGACGACAACACCGTTGACATCTCAAAATCTGAACCAGGCTCTGGAAGAGATTAACGCAGAAATTAATCGGACGTGGGTAGAAATTCTACCCAAGTCTTTTTTTGCCCAATTTTCAATGTCTCAAACGTAATCCTCAAGAGTCGGGAACAAAATCCTGGCAATCTCACGCTAGTCTGAGTCATAATAATGCCTTGTCTGCTCCGGTCGTCTAGCGGTTAGGACATCGCCCTTTCACGGCGAAGGTCGCGGGTTCGAATCCCGTCCGGAGTACCAAAACAAAATAGGGCTGCACTCTTTGGTGTTGCCCTATTTTGTTTTGCCTCTTGATCAGGGTGAGATAACCAGCCGGAACGCAGTTCCTCGGGTTCGTTAGCTTGCGCCGCTTTGCGGTATCCCGCTTGCCCGACGAAGCGATTGTACGCTTGCTGAAAATAAAGACGATGGTCGCGAAGTAGGGTCCGGAGTACCAAATTAATAAAGCCCCTCGCTCTTTGGCGAGGGGCTTTATTAATTTGGCATAGTAGCAGGATGAGACCTTGCCAAGAGCGTAGCTCTTGGGGTTCGTTAGCGAAGCGCCAGAAGGGTATCCCGTCGAGAGTATCACGCTTTATGGGTTCAAGTTTTGAATAGGACTTCACTGCGTTTGAACTCGATTCCGAACCTGCTTTGTCTCCGATATGTAACCTATTCGAATTGCATGCAAGGTACTATTTGTCCAAGAATGACGTATAGTTTTGTGCTTCTTCTGGCCTCCGCTCCCTTACATTCGCCGCCTACTCAAACGAGCTTAAAGCACAATATCTGGTACAGCATTGACGCGAGTCCAGCTCACTCCCAACTCTTTGTGGCCAAGGGCGACGGGACGGATGAGAAACCCATCTTGCCTTTGACTGGCTTAGATTATTCGCCATCGTTGTCTCCGGATGGCAAATGGGTCGTCTTCACGTCTGAGAGAAGTGGTTCTGCCGATATCTTCAGGGTTCATAGTGACGGAACAGGATTGGAGCGCCTAACCAATGACACTGCGTTCGACGACCAAGCTGTGCTGTCTCCAGATGGCAAAACACTCGCTTTCGTATCTTCTCGAAAGTCGGGCCGCGCCCACATTTGGCTGATGGACATGAAGACTCGGAAGTGTAACCTCCTGCCCAATGATCCAGGAAGCGGCTTCTATCCCGCATGGTCGCCAGACGGCAAGTGGTTGGCGTTTAGTTCGGACAGCGGACGCTTTGCCGGACACATGCCGGGGCGTTGGGAGAAGACTCAGTCACTCAGCGTTTACGTGGTTCGTGTGGACGGATCGGGCTTGCGTAGGATCACCCGGGGACGAGGAGTCGCGGGTTCGCCGCAGTGGTCGCCAGATGGGAAACAACTTTTCTACTACGAAACCACCGAAATCGGTGCAGTGTATGCGACCTTTGACGCTAAGCGAGGCGCAACCCAAATTACATCTATCGATATAGAAACAGGGAACATGAGGGCTCACACGACTGGAGATGGCGTGCGCCGATGGCCGCAGCCACTTAGTGACGGCAGCATCGCCTACTTGGGAACAGATGAAAAGGGTGTCATTTCGCTATGCCGGCTCAAAGGCGAAGTCGTCACATCGGGTGCCTCGGGAACCATTCGCTCGCCATCGTGGTCTAGAGATGGAAAGACATTGGTCTTTGCCAAGCTGGCTCCTCCGGAAAACTTCGAAGTTCTTCCTGGATTTTCTATGCAACCTGATGTACGACTAACCAAGCTCGCAAGTGGTGGATTCTTTCCCGTTGCATCGCCAACGACCGGACAGTTCGTCGTATGTTCCAACATGCAGAGCCTTGTCTCAATGACTCCCGACGGCTCCAAACGAAAGGAGCTCATCGCGGAGACTGATGCCTTGATTTTGTCGCCGTCGTGGTCGCCGGATGGAGAAAGAATCGCTTTCTCAAGAGGGATGTATTTTCGACCCGGCGGGCATCCATTAGGCCAGATCGGCATCATGAATGCAGATGGGACAAACGTCCATTACAGCGGGGTAGAGAACACAAACAGTGGATTCCCGACATGGTCTCCCGATGGCAAGAGCATCGTCTATTCACAGGACGCCCACCTCGTCGTGTGGGATCTGAAAAGTGGGTTAAAAAGGAACTTGACCCTGCCTGGCGGGCAGCGCGATACTTTTCCTCAATGGTCGCCCAAAGGGGATTGGATTGTCTTTTCCAGTGACCGCGATAGTGACGAAGACTTCAAACTCTTCTTGATCCGTCCAGACGGTAGCGGGCTGCACCGGTTGACCGACGTCTCGGGCGACTCTCACTGCTCTTGGTCGCCAAATGGAGACTGGATCGTGTTTTCGAGCGCGCGCATGGGGTTCAAAGATGAGCACGCCCTTTCAGAGTCACCCCAGCCATACGGACAACTCTTCATGATTCGCCCGAATGGTTCTGGATTGCGGCAGATTACCGATAACAAGTGGGAAGCCGGGACAGCTGCTTGGATTAAACAGGTTCACTAGTTCTAGTTAGTCGAAGTTGGCGCGATTTATGGCAAGAGTTCGGAAGCCGACCAGGATGGAGTACCAAAGATTTAGGCTCAACTTTAGGTAGAGCTAAAGCTATTTTGATGGTTATAGGAATCATTAGGGTATTCCAGCGAAGCGCCGATAGGCGGTATCCCGCTTACCCGACAAAGCACTTTTACATTTGTTGAGAAGGATAGCGATTGTCGCGAAGTTGGGTCCAAAGTTTTGTCTCCTGGGTTGAGTTAGCGTTCGTGGGGTGCGAAGCTTCATCGGTTCGTTCTGCTATGGCTCCAAATTATGATGTCAAAAGCAAAGCAACGACTTCTTGGCGACGACAATTCCTGGCCCGATCCAGCGGCGTTTGTCCT
Source organism: Armatimonadota bacterium (assembly GCA_037141835.1). GTDB lineage: Bacteria > Armatimonadota > Fimbriimonadia > Fimbriimonadales > Fimbriimonadaceae > Fimbriimonas. The sequence goes on from JBAXBU010000076.1 coordinate 7,238, forward strand.
TTCTTACCGGTGGCCGTCGCCGAAGCTCCCGCCACTAAGAGTGCCTCTGCAACCGCCAAGTTTCCAAACCTCGCTGCTTGGTGCAGGGCAGTGGAGCGCGTAACTCCACCACAATGATTCACCGTTGCTCCATGTCGCACCAGTTCCTCGACAATCTCGGGACTCGCGGCCCGATAAAGCGGAGTATGTTTGCCACTATCCAAGATGTCCGGGTTCACGCCATCCTGAAGTATCTGACGCACTACCGGCAAACATGAAGCTCCGGCGGCGAAATGGAGCAAAGTCCGTCCATTGAAGGGCATTGCCCCTAAGTCCCTTTTACGGATAACTCTAGTCAGGACAAATTCAAGCAACGGCTCCCGTCCGGATTCCAGCATTCGGGCCAATATTCCAACAAAAACCGAGGTTCGAGACTCAAATTGAGCCGCAAGTTCAATAGCCTCGGAGTCCCGTTTTGAAATGATGGTGTGGATTAACTGGTCAAGTTCCTTTTGTTGGCTCCATCGAGCTTTCAATTCTTGATGTTCAATTTCACCGCGCTCATCACCTAAAATGTAAGTTGAAGCAACTTCGAAGAACTGATTCAAGCCATTTTGCGTCAGAGAATCCGTGATCAATGAATTGATGGTTTCCGTCATCAGGCTGAGCCACACCTCTCGTTGCTGCTCGCTGATTTGAAATCGAGAGTGTGACTCGCAGAGGCTCAACCACCACCGGTACTGGGCTTGGTCTTCCTCACCATCCAAAAATTGAATGAGAAATGCCGCAAACTCTTCGGTAGCGCACCGAAAACTTTTGCCGGGAAACAAGGGCTTCAGTTCTGGAGAGGTGGATACCCGAGCATAAAACTCCAGGGCTATCCGCTGGCAACCGGCCTCGCCTCCAATGTCTTTCAGGATTTTGCTACTTTCGAGATTCGGCATCTGATCCTCGATCTCAAATGTGAAGATAAGTCTCCAAATTTAGCTCGCAAAACGATTCTATCCTATGAAGCAAGAGAGTCACGCTAGAGTTCACAAGTCGTTGGAGCGCTAAAAGTCGAATATGGAATTCGATCGGAATCCGTCAAACTCAGTTCAATTCGTTCCTATTTGAGCTTGCTCCAGGTGATGGCGTAAAGAGAATTGCTGACAAGGACCCTGAACGTGTATCAAGAAACAAGCAAATTGGCTCTTTGTCGTTGAAAGCCACGTAAAATTTGATTTACGTTGCTTTCAGATTGGAATTCTAAGTGACTTGAAGCCATTTAGAATCCCAATAGACTTGGAGATTTTGATGAAGACTATTAGTGGATTAACAATTTCTTTGGCCCTGGCAATTGGTCCCTTTGCATTTGCTATTGGTGATGCCGCCGCCTCAAAGGCACCGCAATGGCGCTATTATCGACCAGGAAATACTGGTATTCAAGGTGATTCCAATGAAACGATTTGGATTGGTGCCGATGGGAACCCTTGGATCGGTGGCTACAATCCCATATCGGAAGAAGGTGGCATAGCCAAGTTCATTCAGGCTGAAAATCGGTGGATAAACGTATCAAACGTTGACTACTCGGTTATCGGAAGCGCAAACGACGTCGGCGTAAGTCGAGCGACTGAAATTGCAGCGGATGACCGAGGCAATATCTGGATTGGAACCTATCGCGGTGTGTTGCGCATGAACTTGTTACGTGGTCCAGGGTCATTGGTAAAATTTGGACCTTCAAATTCAACCTTAGCAGATGGTTATGTCTCAGACATTTCTTTAGCACCGGATGGCACAATTTGGATTTCCGGCGATGGCGGATTGAACAAGTTCAATCCGAATACAAAACAGTGGACGAATTTACCAACTCATGGCGGAGACAAGATCGCAGTACAACCGAAATCAAACGGCGGCTATTATCTATGGACGTCGCCGCCTGGATACATCCAAGGCAATGTTGAACGGTGGGACAGTACGACAAATAGTTGGACGGTTTACACTCCCATTTCAGGAAACCCTTCACACCTCGTTTCAAAGTCTTCCGTAGACTCCAGTGGAAACCTATGGATGAGACGGTGGATCGGAACCCAAAACGAAGAGCGTCTTGATTACGTTCGTCCAAACGGAACTTGGGTCTCTCCTCCTCTTCCGCCACCAAATGGGGCAATTTCCGTTGCTGCTCTCCTACCGTTTGGCAACTTACAAGCGTTGATCGTAGACGGCTTTGGGCAGCTTCAACAGTTCAACGGGACCAGTTGGACGAACCTAGGAGTTGTTCCTCACAATGGATTTATTGATGATCTGGATCGAGATTCAAACGGAAACGTCTGGCTCTGCGGTACAGGGACTGGCGGTGCAGTCCGACGCGATGCCTTTACTGGTAACTGGCAACGATATCGAGTCACAAACACGAGCCAATTTGACTTTTTCAACATTGATTTGTCAGTCGATCAGATCTCCAACAATGTATACGCCTGTGCAAACGCAAGCTCAGATACTGGAGGAATGGTCAAATTCGACGGAGTGAGATGGACCGGGTTTGTCAACGGTCTTGACTATGGGCTCGGTGGTTCTTGGCCATTTTTAGGTAGTCCCCAAAGCGAGGCTGTCTATGTTCGACCATCCAATGGAAGAGTAGTTGTAAACCCGATAAATGCCTTTACTCACCAATTTGACGGCACTACTTGGTCGCAAATTCCTGGAGGGCCAGATCAAGTCCAAACCTACGTCGAAGACTCATTAGGACGTCTTTGGTGTGCCGGTCACTACGGTGGTCTAGGCATATTTGAGAACGGATCGCTTACAGGAATTGAGTCAGGCTTCATCAATAAAGTAGTGCGAGATCCCCAACGCTCAGGAACCGTATGGGCTAATTTAGGTTCTGAGGTCGTTCGGACCGACGGTATCTACCGTTTCTCGCGAGGCATACTTGACTTTCCTGACCTGAACGCCGTTGGAGCAAGCTTGCAGGGTCTGGCTGTTGACAAGAATGGATCGGCGTGGGTTGGTTCATCGGCTCCAAATACGACCGATGGAAACACCTTGATCAAGGTAAATCCAACTACAGGCGCTGCGCAAGTTGTCTGTAAATATGGTGTGAATTGGCCGTTCCCAGGTCAATTCGTAGAACCTGTCGCGGTAACTCCAGACGGTCGAATATGGATGAAATACGGAAAGGAATATCCATTTGATGATATGGGGCTCCTTTGGTGGGATGGTAAGAAGGTCGGAGTGTTTCCTGCACCACCAAATGGAGAATAGCGGTTCGGTGGATTGCCACACTACATCATCAACGACCTAGAAGTTAAAGTGCTTCCAGATGGATACGAACTTTGGATGACTTGCTTTAGCCGCGGTATTGCCGTCCTGAAAGTCAAGACATCAAATCAAAGATAGACCCAAAAGCTACTTTAACATTCCTTTGTCGAAAGTGATCAACTACAAGCCTTCTCACCGATAGCTGAGGAGGCTTAAACATTTTGGGGCAAAGAAAACTTTTTGTATCGGGTAAAAGAACTGCAATGATCGCCATTGAGCCCATTGGATTTGTCAAAAACATTCGTACCGAAGCAGTTGATGACAACTGGGATGACATCCAGTCGGTCATTGAATTGAATTCCGAATTTACTGAAGCAGCCCTCCATGGCCTCGACCAATTCTCCCACGCTGAAATCCTGTTTCACTTTCATCTCGCCAAAGATGATTCGATCGTGCGATGTGCGCGCCACCCACGCGGGAATCCAGACTGGCCCAAGGTCGGTATTTTTGCCCAACGTGGCAAAGACCGACCGAACCGAATTGGCAGCACAATTGTCGAGATTGTTTCAGTCGAAGGCAATCTCTTGACCGTCAAAGGTCTCGATGCGATCAATGGAACCCCAGTTATTGACATCAAACCCGTCATGACTGGCTTTTTACCCAGGGAGAAAGTAGAAGAACCTGCGTGGAGCCAAGAGCTGATGTCCCACTATTGGTGAGCTAAAAAGAGAATATTGGAAATGGAAATCCTGCCTTTTGGATGGTTCCTGTCCATAATGAATCTACGATGATTTCTTTGGCGATCTTCCCACTTCTCGCTACTTTCGCGTTTCAGCAGACCGAAGTTTCTGGCGGAGTCCTAAAGCTAGAGCAAGCCGCCTTTGATGTCCAATCCTACGATATCTCCATCAAGGTCGATCCAAGAACGAAGACAATCGCAGGAACAACAATCATGGATGCCAAGATTGTCATTCCGACTATAAGCATTTTGTTGGATTTAGATAATCCATACACTGTTTCGAAAATAACTGATGGCAAAACCTCCCTAAGGTTTGATCGGATAACCGGAGCGATACGCGTTTATTTTCCCCTTTCGAAGCAACCTGGAGAACTGATTCATACCGTAGTAACGTACTCGGGTACGCCCCACGTAGCCAAGAATGCTCCCTGGGATGGTGGAATCATGTGGTCCAAGACCCCAAGCGGAGCCGATTGGATTTCGGTTGCCCTCCAAGGCGCCGGAGCTGATCTCCTTTTTCCATGCAAAGACCACCCATCGGATCACGCTAACCACGCCATCATGCGACTCACTGTTCCTGACCCTCTCATTGCCGTGGGACCAGGAAAATTAGAGAAGACCGAACGGAACGCCGACAAAACAAGCACGTTTTTGTGGAATATGGCACTGCCCATTAATAACTATTCGTTGGTATTCAACGCCGCTCCCTACGAGCTAGTCAAGGATTCCATCATTTCAATCGCAGGTCAAACCATTCCGATTCATTACTATGTGCTTCCGGAAAACAAAGATAAAGCACCTAAGCTCATTGCCGAGCAGAAGAAATACATGGCCTTTATGGAGAAGTATTGCGGTCCCTTTCCTTTTAGAACAGTAAAATCTGGAATCGTTGATTCGCCGCACCTTGGTATGGAGCACTCAACTTCCATTGCGTACGGGAACAAGTTTCGATTCGCTGCCGACGGACTTGATTGGCTCCTCCTACACGAATTTGGTCATGAGTGGTGGGCTAACCTTGTGTCAAACAACGACTGGCGAGATATGTGGATTCACGAAGGATTCCAGAGCTTCATGGATACCTTTTACATCGAACAAATTCGTGGTAAGGATGCTTATTTCGCTGGGATGAAAAATCGTCGGCGCAACGTAAGCAATAAAGCTCCGGTTGCGCCACGAGAGCAGACTTCCAGCGAAGCGTACGGTGGCGACATCTATGACAAAGGAGCATTGACTTTGCATGCTTTGCGCTACTTAATCGGTGATGATGCGTTCCTTCGGTCAATTCGAAATATGGCGTATCCGACTGCGGAGTCAGAGAGATGGACCGACGGGCGAGCTCAACGCATCGTGACAACCGATGACTTTGTAACTATTGCTTCGAGTGAGGCAAAGCAGGACTTGCGCTGGTTTTTCGAGGTTTACCTTCGTCAGTCCAAACTCCCCACTCTGAAGTCCGAGGCGTCAAATGGAGTGATGAAATTGGAATGGGTTACACCCGAAAGTCTTCCCTTTGATATGCCCGTTGATGTCGTGAGCAACGGCAAGACAGTTCGCGTTTCGATGATCGGCGGTCGAGCGACCATAACTTACAATGGAGCTACTCCAGTTATTGATCCGAACGGATGGGTGCTCAGACAATAGTCAATATTCGGGGTAAGTTAAGCCATGTCGGGACCAAACGCAGCCACTTCGCCGGAAGAGTATATCGCCATGCTCGATGAACCTCGACGTTCGCACATCCAAGCTCTATATGACCTTATCCGCGAAGCTGCCCCTGAATTCGAACCTTTCGTAATCTCTGGAAAAATTGGTTTTGGTAAGTTCCAGTATAAAGGCAAAACATGCGAAGGCGAATGGTTTAAGCTCGGACTCGCAAGCAACAAGACTTCAATTATGATCGCCAGCTGCGCCGTCGGCACAGATGGAAAGCATTTGGCAGAATCCTACGTTGAAAGACTCCCAAAGGCAAAGATTGGCAAAAGCTGCATCAATTTTAGAAAATTTGAAGATATTGACTTCCATGTTATTCGTGAAATTGCTAAAAGAACTGCCTCCGCTGACTTTTCGAATTGGGTCCTATAAACCTGCCCGCATTCCTTTTGACAGACGAGCTGAAGAAAGGAGCCAGGAAGTTTGACGTGGATGAATTCATTTCAGCTCAATCATCCAAATAGGATTAACCAAACCGCAAACCCTTACGGAAAGTTGATTGACAACGCAAGCCGAACTTGTAGAACGTCACCTAATTTTGCTCCTTCGGCCTTCTGCACCACAACCTTGACCGGCACAAGGTATGCGCCATCCTTTGGAAAAAGGGAAGTTGTATAGTTGGTTTTGCCGATTCTTGCCTTGACGGGAATGCAACCCCAACCGTAAGTCACCAAGTTCGAAACTGCCTTGATCTCTGCGGAAACATCTTCGGGAACTCGAACAAATACAAACGGTGCTGGACCACGCCATTCGATTGCTTCACCGACGAATTCCAAGATCATGAATTTATTCTATCCTGCGAAGCACTAACAATGAGGAATCATAGCGATCAGGGCTGGGCTGAGTCTAAACTGAGCCATGGATATCGCCCACGCTCTTCTCGATTCTTGGGATCGCCAATGTCGAATTGTCAATTCAGTCGCCACGCTGATTGACGAAAATAATCGCCATATTCAACCATCAGAAGATGGGTGGTCGGTGGATCGCCACCTCGCCCACATGCACGGAGTGCGAAGATTCTTCCTTTCTCAAGTTGCACCTGAGCAAGCATCGAGCCTAACAAGTGCTTCCACCGATAACCAAGGCACACCATTGTCCGATCTTGACGCGATCAAGGATTGTCTAAAAGCTAGCGAACTTGCCGTTCGAAATGCAGTGGAAGCCGCCCTCGTTGATGGCGGTCCGATGGCAAGCGAAAACGTGAAATACGACAATCCAATTCTGTTTCTTCAACACATGGTTTGGCATGATGGATGGCATATCGGCCTCATTTTTCTTGCTTTGCGGTTGAACGGGCAAGAACCTCCCGAGGAATGGGAAGAGCCAAACGTTTGGGGTCAGTGGCGAACGGAAACATGGTGACCTGGGTCACTTTTCAAGATTAGCGAAGTTTGAGATCACCAATTCAAATGGTATCGTCTTCAATATGATCAACCCAGATGTACCTATTGCCGAGGTCCCTAAGGAACCAGATTTTGAACGTCTTCATACTGAACTTGAGACATTTGAACTGATGATTCTTGGTTATATCGGCAGTATTGTAAGGGCTGCCAGCCAAATCCCTGATGACAAATGGAACTGGAGTTTTTCGGAACGTACTCCAACTGCAAGGGAAATTTGCGAGCACACATTCGTTTGGTTATGGTGCGACCGACAACAGATGACCGTTCTTGATCGAAATCATCATCGTCCGACTCCAGAACTCCCTACGGAGCGGGAACAAATGATCAAACTTCTAGAAAGTGAGCGAAGCGAATGGCGCAAGTTAATCCGATTGATGTCCGCCGATCAATTGGACGAAGAACGCGAAACTTGGGATGGTGATATGCGATTGATGCGGTCCTTCCTGTTCCATATTGGGCAACACATAATTTCTAAAGTAGGTCAAATTTACATGCTCTTCTTTGAACTGGGGCTCGATGGAGGTGAACCTTACAAGGCACCCCATCCGAACAAATACTATGAATTCACTGACTCAAAACCATGGCCAGCGCCAAGGCCATGACGAAATCCAATCAATTTGAACCTAATAGAATTCTAGTGAAAATTTCATACTCGGCTGACTGCCATTCAAGAATAGCGGTCACACACCGCAAAATCAGCCGCTATTTGGCGTCAAATTTGTCAAGAACTTCCTTAACGTCTTCCCGTTTGCCCGCAAGAATAAGCCGCTCCATTCAAACCGGTACCGGTCTTCAGGAGTGCCTCAACACCGGCAGTGTTGTTTCCCTTCGGATTTTGTTTGTCTTCAATTGTTAAAATTGAAATGAAAATCGCTGAGATTGAGTAGAGATATATGTTCTGAGGGATTTGAGCCGTCGAAGCCTTTTTCACGATATTGCTTCCAATAGATAGCTAAATTGTCTCGGTTAACATAGTTAAGATACGATGTCTAGCTCAATTCCCGAACGCTGTCGCTCCGTCGCCGAAAGCTCCATTTTCCAGCGTGCAATCCTTGTTACGATTGCAATCAACGCAGTATTGATGGGTGTCGAAACCTCTCCGGAAGTAATGCGTCTGGCTGGCCCCTTATTGGGTGGCTTAAACCGACTTATCCAGGCGATATTTGTCTTCGAGGTAAGCGTACGAATGGTCGCAACTTGGCCCCGACTCGGCAGATTTTTCAAAGATGGATGGAACCTGTTTGACTTCATGGTAGTTGCCCTATCATTGTTACCCATCGCTGGCCCCCTTGCCAATGTTGCCCGGCTCGCACGAATTTTGAGGGTCGCTCGGCTAGTGGGAGTTTCCGGTGAGTTGCGACTAATTTTGAGCACGATGCTTCGGTCAATTCCATCTTTAGCGCATGTTTCCCTGTTACTTGGAGTGCTTATCTACATTTACGCGCTCGTTGGTTTCCATTTGTTCGCAAAAACTGACCCAGCTCATTGGGGTTCGTTTTGGCAGTCCATTCTCAGCACATTCCAGATATTGACGGTGGAAGGTTGGCCCGACATACAAAAGGCGGTAATCAATCCTCATCCGTTTTCTCCTCTCTTCTTCATCAGCTTCATTATCGTAGCCGTGTTTGTTGTAGTGAATCTGTTTATTGCCGTTGTTCTCAACAATCTTGAAACCGCTCGAGAAGAGCAACAGCGTGAAGACGACATCGCCGCTGGCAATGACGTTTTGACCACTGTCCATGACTTGCAAGCTCGCTT
>JBAXBU010000077.1:0-15679 GCA_037141835.1 Armatimonadota bacterium
CCAGTGGTCGGAACCAGTGCCACACAAGATAACCCCGCCCACGAAGTGGCTCGCCTATGGCGGGATTCTCGACACGACGTGGCTCGCCAGCTTAATCTGTGATCTTTATATGCTTTACGTGAGAGTCAAGAAAGAGAACACTCATCGTTTCCCCGTGATAGGTCGAAAAAACAAGACGTCCAGTTTTCATATTTCTACCTTGACAAACTCTATCTTGAAGATACGAAATTTCTGAATACTTGGGATTATCTAATGATACAATCACGCTTTTGTTTTCGCTGATGTCGCCATTCACATATGGCGTAGTCTCATAGCTAGTGATAAGGCTGTTTCCCCTATCCGCACACTCGGGCTGAAAGTCGGTCTTTGAATGACTGTCGGATGGGCAATAAAAAATGCCATCAGCTTTGGCGTACAACATCAATGAATTCTTCCACAACTCCGGATTTCCATCGACTGATGGACCATCAATTGAGATGATCGATCTAACCATGTAGGGAGGAGCTAGCCCACTGTTATCGCCAGAATATAGGGCTAGAGCCTTGCCAATTTGAGATAAGTTTGAAAGGCAAACCGTTTTATTGGCCGAAGATTTGACTCGCGTAAAAACGGACACAATCAATGCAGCGATTATGGCAACAATTGCCAGAACAACTAGAATCTCAGTTAATGTAAAAGCATTTTTAATGCGAGTTTCTTGTTTCAAAATTATCGTTCCTTGTTTATTCTGGTTCGCCTATAACAATTTTTTCAACGCCACAGGTTTCAGCGTTATAGTCGTCTCTAGTCCTTCCACTGACACATCCAGGCCCGTCATAAGTGAGTCGCTGGCAAACTACTGGGATAGGAGTTCCTGATTTGAAGAGTAGTTTGTTTGCTGGCATAACTATCTGCCACACGGTACCTACCTTATGGCATCCTAAGGTGTTCGTGCAGGTATCTACTGTCCAACATTCCGCAGTGGTGCAGATAACTCCTCGATCTGGACTTTCATCTACAGAGTGAAAGCCAGTCAATCCTCCAAATCCTAGGCAAGTGACGAGTAGGAGTCTTCCCCCAGGATCCTTCGCAACGTTTGCAAAGGCTTGAGTTATCCAATTTGATATTTTGTTCATCCCATCACTTTATATCACACATTATTAGTGGATTGGTAAAAGTATTTCAAGAAATGTGAATAAAGTGGTGGCGAGCCACTTTGTGGGCGGGGTAATTTTACACCTTCTAGATAACGGCGAGCCACTTGGTGAGATGCTGTAATGACATGTCAAGGTGTTGTGCAGTATTTCTTGGCATCTCGGCGAGCCACGTTGTGGGCAGGGTTAAATTTCTTAAAAAGAAGAAACTTGGTGTGGCGGGATTGAAGGTACGCCCTCGAATATCCCGGAACCGACCAACCCGCTGACGGGTTGAAGTTCATTCATGAGGCTATGGATGGCGTTCTGTTTCGGGGTTTTGGTTTGTGGTTTGGGATTAAGGTTTTGCACCGGTCTCCTTCGGACCACCCATCATGCCCCGATTCTGAACCTCGGATCTGCGAGTCGCCAAAACTCCTTTCCGAAGGGGCAATGCACCTGGTACGTGTTTGAATGCGCATTGAATTCCGGTTCAAAGGTTCGGTTTACACGTTCTTACGGACGTGATGCGAGGCTCTGGCCAAACTTGGTTTTGGGTCGCCGGCTGTCATCAGATCCCACCGTCGGCAGCGTGATGATCCTTGATGGCTGGAAAGGAAATCCGTTTGGACACGTGGCGTTCGTCGAGTCTGTTGCGGAACATTCTTGGACCGTGACCCATGCGAACATGAGCGCTGGGGAGACGATGGGAGTCATGGATGGGGTTGAGATTCGTCGGGCTGTTTGTAGTCAATTGGCAGATGGAGCCATCGAGTTTGAGGGTAAAAAAGGACACTTCCCGCTAATTGGCTTCTTGACCGCTGCAGGTCAATAAGTTTCGGCGAGCCACCAGGTGGGGCCGGTAGTTTGGCAGAGTAAAGCCTCGTTCGGGCGTCATGCTCAAGCCAATATGGCGTTTGACGCATGCTACCCCTAAGTGCTCGTTATCGTAAGTTACGGAATGCGCCCTGTTGATGAGCATTTACTAATGGGACACTTTTGACGTGACCGTCACCATACAAGGCAATTACTCTCTTTGATGGGACGTCTGGTCCTCCGCGCCAATTTCCATAGGCTGTATGTAATACAATGATCTCTGCCTGGCTAATCGTCTTATTTGAGCTCTCAGAAATCAATTCATAGGGCTCTACAACGTGTTCACTGCCAAGATCATACCGATATACAAATGAACTCCCATACTTATTGTACATAGTTGGTGACGTGCCACCGAGTTGACATTCAATCGGTTCAGAATACGTTCCGCCTGATACTTTTGGAATTCCTGTATCTAGCGGATCCTGCCATACCTCTTTTGAATGAACATAAGAAGCAAGGACGTTGGTTAAGAGAGGCATCAGTATGGGTGTCTCTCCAGAGCACATAGTAAATCTGTCATCCGCTGAGCAAGCAAAAGGGAGGGCTGAGTCGTTATCACCGACGTATATTGCCATTGCCTTCCCTATCTGCGAAGCATTGGAAAGCGCAACAGAGTTCTTGCCGGCAGCTTTTGCCCGAGCGAATACAGATAAAGTAATACCAGAAAGAATCGCAATAATGGCTATTACTACCAAAAGCTCCACCAAGGTGATTCCTTTACTTTTTCTCATGTTGGAGTGCGCTCTTGGCTCGAGAACTGACTTGCTCGTACTTTGAGTTCAAAAGCAATTCTAAGTAAGAATGCCGATTTGGAAATTGGGGAATTGTTATCATTGAAAGCGCTGCTTCATGGTTTTCCTCTGGAGCATTTGCATCGCTCAGTTCTCGAAAGAACTTCGCTACTTTTTCTTCTTGCCCACTTGCCCAACTTGTGCAACCCTGCAAAGGAGCCACGCACTCATGGGCAAAAATTTGTTTGCTCATCTTCTTGGAGGCCTTCGTGCCCCTATGGAACAACGCAATACAAAAATCCAGTTCATCATCGCTGATTTTGTGACTAGCAAACGTAGCTCTTGCCATGGCTTGAATTTTGATGCTGTCGTCATGAGACATGACCTCAGATTCATCAAGAGACGAAGCAACTTTCTCGTGAAGTCTCGCAGTCTCCGACTTCTCCGATTGCAATCCAAGCAAATAGTGAACGCCCCAGCCACCTAGAACCAGCAGATTTAGTACGATTAGCCACCTAATAAGTAATTTTCGATTCATATAATTTTCAAATATTGAAACTATTTAGCCAGCGGCTCGAATAAATTCGAGCCGCGCTATGGCTGATCTAATACTCTAGGAGCCTGGGCCGTTTTGAATAGTGAATTCAACTTTCCACATGCAGTTAATCCAACAAGAATCAAAATCTGACCCGTTCCAGTACTCTGCGCATTTTGACGCACAACACTCCCGCCATGATCGACCATTATTGATCCAATCATTGTAGCAACTTTCGCCCATCCAACCAAGACCGTCACCTCGGGGCGTGTGGACAATTGCAAGGGCAGTGCTACTAACACCCAAACAGACAGCTAGAGCTAAGGCGATCACTTGATCTCTTCCTATTTTCAATTTTCTCAATTTTTTCATTTTTCAATTTTCCATTTCTTTGTGCGTCGAAAAAAACATTTTCACCTCATGGCTTTCCAGAGGCTTGAAGTTTTGGCGCTTTACAATCAGGCTCCTCGTACTTCATTGAGGGATTATATGCCTCTACTTCAGTGTAATTCTTGACCACAAATTTCTGAACTAAGTTTCGTCCCGAAATAATTCCGAGGCCAAGTGGAATGGCCGAATCGGATGGTGATCGATTAATTGTTACCATAAACGTACAGACTGTTCCGCCGGATACTTCATCGGGAGCGTCAACTGTAGTGCAACCACAGGATGGAACTATTTTTAGTGCAGTTAATTTTTGGGAGCCCTTATTTTCAAGGGCAAATTTTTCAACAATTACATTTCCACTCTTTGATACCAACCCAACATACTTTAAATTTATTGTTCCCGTGAATCCATTCTTTGGCTTTGAGCTTAGAGCGAAGAATGTAAGGACTCCAGCGCCAACCACTGTCAATGCTATGACCGCAACTTCAGTGTACTTTCCGACTATCAAAGCACCCTTCACTGATTCTAACAAAGCACTCCCGACGAGCCTAAATACTCGCTTCTCATTTTGTCCGCAATAAACTTACTTGGAATGCTGTCAATGAACTTTTCTGGCGAAATTTTGCCAACTAGGATCATTTGATCTTGCAACCATCGTGCCAATATAGGCCCACGGTGAAACACTGCCAAATATTGGAAACATCTCCATTAATTTATATAAATGTCCACTTCATCTCAAGTGCGAACTAATATTCGTTATGACCATAATACACGAAAGGCGACTATTTTGTTAAATGTTTTTGACGATTGGAGCTCGAAATACTTGATCGGGACACTTCAAGCCTTCGATAACAACTTTCGATGCCGCAATAGAATCTGTCAAGGCAAAATTTTTTTAATCGACAATTTTAGTAGCAAAGTTTGTAATGCAACCTTACATTCTTGGTAGAAAAGGACAGGCTTCAGAGTGAAATGGTTGAGCCACATTGTGGGCGGTGTTAAACATCCTAAATCCCCAAGGTTTGTTGTGCTTTGCTTAACCGACAATCTGGGAAGCTTCGAGGATATGCATGTTTTCATTACTACTCTGTTTTACAACGGCGGCGAGCCACGGGGTGGGCGGGGTTGTTTAGCAGAGTGAAGCCTAACCCGGGTGGCATGGTTTCCAGCCTTCGTCAATGCACTTCGGCGGACATAAGCGCCCTCTGCGCAGCTGAGAGTTAACCATGAGAAACTACTGGGCTCGCTAACCACTCTCGTCATTCTAACTCAAACTCAGCCATGCGATGACACTCGATTTCTCCGGCTACGCCATTAAAATACCAATTGGCAGAAGACCATCGAAACTTCGAGGGTTCTTCGACTAGACCCTTCTTAACGGGGTTACGATGAATATAGTTGATGATCTTCTCTCGGGTCTATGGCTTTGTCACATTTCGGTCATAGCCTCCACCTCGCTCCCAAAGATCGGTGGTTATCCAGCTTCGGCTCTTTGCGCTACAGGATGGACCTTGCTTGATTGACTTGAGGATCTTGGACATATCGTATATTTCGCTCATCGGTCGGATGAGAAGATGGACGTGGTCGTGCATGAAGACATAAGCAAGCACGATGAAGTTATGAGTTGTTGATGCCTTATTGATTCGGGTGGCTAGGAGGAGGCAGATCTCGTCTTTGTTAAGATATGGCGTTCGATAAAAAGTGGAGAATGTGAGGTAGTGGGAGTGACCAGGTACGTTTAACGATTTCCTAGTTTTGAACATATTCTCTTGGTTCACTCTGAGATTGTTTTACCCCTTGGACGTTAGTAGCCTTACACAGGTAACTCTCAGCTGCGCAGCGGAGCTGCCAGTTCCACCCGGAAATTACCCAGGTTCACGTCTGTGACTGGTCGAGGACCGAGGCTCCAGTGCAGCTCTTTGCGATTAAAAAAATGATTTACCGTTGGTAAGTTCAAGGACGGTGCGAACTCACGTGACGGCTAATGGAAGGGTCCGTATTCTTCAACTGCTCCACTCGCCCGATTGATCTTAACGAAATATCTTTCACCTAAATGGCGGTTCTCTGAGCCTAACTTTTTGAAGCGTGTGTATCCGACCCAATACATTCCAATTTGTTCAACATACACATCTTCTTCCGTATTAAAAAGATACTTGAAGGATAGTCGAGCCAACTCTTATGCATGCCCCTTTGAACGCACTACTCCATCCGGATTCGTTATAACCTCATGACGATGCATTAGCCAACTTTCAGTCGGTTTATCTATATCGTCGCTCAACTTCGATGGATGATTTTGAGAAATGACAAATGTGCAAAGCAGGACAGACGCAACCAACGATAAGACTAATTTCATTAATTTCCTCTGATCAGAATATAACTCAGTTCACGCCATGAATCGATCATTTCTGGACTCAGTGAAGTTCGAAATTTGTAAATGAAAGGTTAGATCCAATCATGACCGCCGATTCATATTGCGTTGAACAAACCAATGATATTTCATCATTTGCTCGAAAGTATTGGATCGATACGACTTGGGGTTCAATATTGAACTGATACAAAAGTTGCTTACCAATTTCATCCTTTCTTGCCAATGCTTCGCTTCGGGAAAATGATACAAACCCCACCTTATCTATCGAATTTCTAAATTGTTCATTTTCTAAGTAGAACGTCATTCCTAAGGTCTGAAGCGAGAACATCCGCATAGGTCGAAGCTTTTCAGGCTCGCGTTTGAAGTTCAAATATGCAAGGACCAATAGGCCACATAATGCAACAATCATGAACCCGATAATTCTATTTTTCCGCATTGGCTAAGTCTAAATCGATCACGATAGTCTCCCTTTACTTTTCAAGTCTCGGATATCTTCCTGAGAGAAAACTTATCACCACTTTAAACAGTGAATAGGTATTCCACCCTGACTCTATCTCGTACTCTTGTCATTCATATCATGAAACAAGATGATTACAAGCATATACAGGGAAATTCATTGAGTGTTCACCGCCTTGAGTTTGATTTTGAACCAACGTGAAGCACAGCATTCTCGTCCTGAACTTTGCACCCCAGGGACAAAAGTCCCAAGTTTCGCCGAGTTCACGCCCCGGTCACATTCCGTTCAGAGTTCATTCAGGTGAGTGTCGTTTCATGAACTCAAGCACCCATAACTTTTAAGAAATGAGTGTTTGGAAAAGAAACAATGAAACGAAAAATGATTCCGATCTTAGCCGGACTAGGCCTAGCTTCCACAGTTGGCCTGCTCGGTGTCCAACATGTGTATGCGTCCGATCACGCTGACACTCCACAAATCGCCGCTTCACCCGGAACTGACTTAACTGATGTTTATATGTTCCCAAGTCCGAACAACTCAAACAATGTTGTTCTTGCCATGAACGTTCATCCCCTGATTACGCCAGCAACCAAGAACTCCACCACGTTTGACACCAATGTTCTTTACCAATTCAAGATTGACAACAACCTTGACGGTCGAGAGGATCGAGTCATTCAGGTTTGGTTCGAAGGAACTGGTTCCTCTCAGATCGCTCACGTTGCGGGTCCAGCGATTCCAGACAGCGTAGGCATGGCAGGCAAACTGTTGACTCCTTACTCTGTAACTGGAGCATTTGGAACTACCTTTGCACCGACAAGCGGAATGCAAGTATTCACGGGCGTTCGAGAAGATTCATTCTTCTTTGATCTTGAGCAATTCTTCACCATCTTCCCGGACCGAGCAACTCCGATCAACGGCATTCCGGTTTCAAATCCGAACCAACCACAATCAACCACTTGGAGAAGTCCAGGCAATGCGGTTGACTTCCTTTCCAACGGAAACTACAGCGTTCTTTCGATCGTTGTTGAGCTTCCAAAGTCCATGCTGACCAACTAATGAGAACCATGAAACAACTTGCCCTTATCATTACCCTTTCGTCAATCGCCGTTGTAGGCTGTGGTGGCTCTGGCCCTAAAGTTCCAGTAACCGGCACAACCATCGGTTTGTGGTGTACAACCGGAGTCAAGTCTGGCAATGTTTACATCCAACGAGACCGACTGGCTAACCCAGTTGTCAATGAAGTTTTTGCGACGGTTGCTAACAACCGACACAAGATCAACGATGAAGCTACTCCAGACAAGGACTTTCTTGAGCTGAAGAATGACATCAATGACTTCATGACCAACGTTGCTGGCCGATCACAAGCCACGGCGAATGTTGTGACTTCCGTATTAGTTCCTGATACGATGAAAGCTAACCTTACTCAAGGCGGAGTCGCATCCTACCTTGGATACGAAACCAACGGCGCAACCGGCGGTACATTTGGCGGTCGAGCTTTGACCGACGATGTTGTTGACATTTCTCTCGGAATTGTCTTCGGCACCACCGTTTCGGCTTTGGGGCTGGCTCCTGCCGATGGCGCTCAGATTCCTACCCTTACCAGCGACAACGTTGGTGCAGGCGGAAAGCACTTCATTGGTACATTCCCTTACTTAGGCGCTCCTCAATAGGAGACCATTACCTGGCCCCCACTCCTCCCCGGAAACAGGGGGCCAACCAGAATTTATGAAAACTTCGCTCTATATCCTTGCAATCATCGCCGTTACCGTCGTCATCGTCCGAACCATTCCACGGGCTGAAGCGGCAACGACTCTTACTCCGGTCGGGCATCGCGCTTATGACCCAACACTTGCTACTAAGGAAGTCGAATTCAACTTGGCGCGAGTGAAGCGAGACCCAAGCGGCGCGATTGGCTGGAAACAACTTGCAACCGCCTATCTGAACGCGGGTCGAGAGAAGGACTCGGAAGCGTTGGCAAAAAAAGCCGAAGCCGCCGCGCAAAAGTCGCTATCCATTAGAACTTCGAGAAACTCATCTGCTGCTGTGATCCTTAGCGAAGCATTGCTGGAGCAACATCGGTTTAACGATGCCCTCGTTGCTTGTCAGAAATCACTTGAACTTGAACCTGGAAATGATTTTGCCGAGCGGACGTTAACCGACATATACTTTGAAATTGGACGCTATGAAGACGCCAGGCAACTGATTGGCAGGCATCCCGAATGGAGCCAGGATCCTGGTGGTCTCTCCCTGATGGCTCGCCAAAGTGAGTTGATTGGTAAACCAGAAGTCGCGATGGTCCAACTTCAGCAGGCAACCGATATTGCCGAAAGCAGACCAGATTTTGCCGACACCACCGTCAGCTGGTTTCAGATTAAGCTTGGGGACTTATTAGCAAGGAATGGCCAGCTGGCAAATGCCGAGTCGCATTACCTCACTGCTATTAAGCAAAACCCGGGTAGCTGGAAGGCAATGGCGAGCATGGCTCGACTTAAAGCGATGCAACAAGACCACCGCAGCGTATTGATGTACGGCGAAAAGCTGAACGCAATTGCCCCAATGACCGACGTGGTTGGATTGATGGAAGATGCCGCAAAGGCAACTGGAGATAAAGATTCAGCAGCAAAGTATGCGAAGCAAGTCTTGACAATGAATCAGTCCACCATTGATGCGGGAATCGACCCGAAGAATGAATTAGATCAAACCCGAGGGCACACACATGACCGAATGTTTAGCGTCTATCTGGCCGATCGAAACGAAATGTTGGCACTTGCACAACATGCCGCGACTCATGATCTTGTCAACAGGAAAGACATCTTCGCGTACGACACTTATGCTTGGTCGACATACCGATTGGCACAATCAGTAGCTGTCGGTAGTAATAATCAGTATCGACTGATTGAATCTAAGCAATGTATTGACAAAGCCCTAGCGTTGGGTACTAAGAATGCAACCATTTATTTTCATGCAGGAATGATTGAGTTAGCGCTTGACCACAAATCAATCGCGAAATCACACTTCCAAGATGCGCTTCGAATCAATCCGAGCTTTAACCCAGCTCAGGCTGACCAAGCCAGGAAGGAAATCTCGAAGCTTTAACGAATGAGCCTTATGCCTGAAACTGATGCGCCGGTCTTTCCTTTACTTGCTTGCACCTTTATCGTAATGACTGACTTCCCTGCCGTTAGTTCGGCTGGGATGTCGTACTCGACGTCAAAAAACTTGTTCATTGGCTTATCTTTCAAGGTCTCGGCACTTAGCAATTTCCCATCAATGAGGATCGCGAAATCTGGGCGCATGCGCTCGTTTCCCCAATACGTCATGACCAGTTTCATTGGCACACTGGGGTCAGACTTCATTTCGACCTGGAACCAACCATCGGCTAATGGTGACCGGAAGCTTCGTCCATCCGACTCGCGAACGTCATTCTTTTCCGAAGTTAGCTTGTGGTCTCTTTCGGGTTGCATTTCGCCAATACGGACAAAGTCGATAGTCCTCGCAGCCAATTCCTTGATTCGCGCTTCTTCTTTGCGATATTCGGCTTCAGCAGCAGCCCACTGTGAATCTGTAAACTCGTCCAAATACACCATATATTTGGCATGGTTGAGATTTAAGAATGGTCGAAAAGTAATCTCGGCCGGTTTGCCAACGCCAGATGTTCGGAATTCAAGTTTCTTGGGATCTTTGGTCAACCAGGAAGATAATGGTCTTCCGTTAGAAACGAGTACAGGGAATCGCTCAAGTTCAGAAGTCTTTTGGGCACTGGTTAAATCTGCGGCTAAGACAAGGGGACCAAACATGAGGGCAACGCGCTTCGGGTTGTCAGGCATTGGCTCGGCATGAAGGCTCATCGGCAAATCAAAATCGATCTTGTCACCGGTCTTCCAGTTCCTTTTGATGATGATATAGGAGGATGGCTTGGTCGATTTAACCATGGTTTTGCCATTAACTCGAATATTGACTGGTCCGGTTGCCCAGCCTGGGTGGCGAATGGCTATTTCATACGATCTCGATCGCCCTTCTTTCACCACCATGTTCACCGATCCATCATTGGGGAAGGCGGTGTTCATTTCAAGCTTTTGCCCCTGATAGGTCACTTCACTTGAGATGAATAGATTAACGTACAGGCGTGATGGACCTTGGAAGAAGTAAATGCTATCGGCGTGCTTGGTGTGGTTCTCCATTCCCGAACCATGGCAACACGTGAAGTCGTTGAAGGCGGAGCTATAGGTCCGTTGAGAGCCGGGTCCCAGTGGCATAAAGTATGTAACTCCGCCATTTTTTGGATCTTGCGACGCAAGGATATGATTCAAATGAGCTCGCTCGTAATAGTCTGCGTACTCGGCTTTTGGCTCCCACTCAAACAGGTGGCGCGTGAGCTTGAGCATGTTGTAGGTATTGCAGGTTTCGCAGGTATTACTTGAAAGCCGATCGCTTAGTTCTCCGGGCTTTCCTAGATATTCATGATTGCTGTTGCCGCCAATGGCGTAAGTGTGGTGGTTCACCACCGTCTCCCAGAAGAACTTGGCCGCCTTGGCATATTGGTCATTTGGAGCCAGTTCCGAGATCCTCGCTAGACCGATCAACTTTGGAATTTGAGTGTTGGAATGCTTGCCGGAAAGGTTATCTTCACCCTTGGTGAGCGGGTCTAAGACGCGGTGATCGTAAAACTTTTTGGCGAGGTCAAGGTAGGGAGTTTTTCCGGTAATAGCATAGAGCTCAGCAAGGGCATCGTTCATTCCCCCATATTCACAGCCCAACATTTTCTCCCATTGCTCAGGAGACAAGTCCTTTGTTTCTTCGATCATCCAGTTCGCAAATCGCTGTGCGACTTCGAGGGCAGGATAGCTATCAGTGAACTTAAATGCATCGAGTAGACCTGCCAGGACTTTGTGATGGGTGTACCAGGGTGACCACAAGCCATTTAGGTCGAAACCGTGGCTTCGGATGTCCCCCTTTTTCACTTCTGCCCACACTCGATCTCCGTCCGGCATGGCCGCAATATATCCATCGGGTCGATTCTTTTGACATGCGGTCAGTTCGGAGACGATGTAGTCTAGCTTTGCCTTCAACTTCGGATTGCGACTGCTGGCATACTCTTGTGCGCAAGCCGTGAGGAAATGACCAAGCGAGTGCCCGGCTAAACCTGAGTCTTCCCATCCGCCATATATTTTGCCTTTTGGCTCTAGACCTGAATTTTTACGGAAGCTGTGAAGTAGCCGGTCGGGGTCAACGGTCTCGAGATATTTGACACTAATCTGGTTAGCATCCAAAAAAGGTCCGGAGAGTAATCGGACATCTGACAAGCGAAATGCTTCGGCTTTCATCTTGGTTTGCGCGAATCCGAACGATACAATGCCACTAGCCATGCCAATACAAATAAGCCTTGTGAAGTTACGAATCATGGCAACATTATGGGCACGAGACCCGATGGCAACGGAGTTTCGCCCGGTGAAAATTGGAAACTTTTGACGATTCATGGGCGGTGCCCTTTGAAGTCCGCGGTTTTAACCGAGTATTATGTATAGGACTTTGGAGAGATGGCGGAGTGGTCGATCGCGCTTGTCTTGAAAACAAGAAGCCTGAAAGGGCTCAGGAGTTCGAATCTCCTTCTCTCCTCCACTTTTTCTTCCTGCTCTAGGCCAAACGATCAGGGCTTTGCCTTTGGATCATTTTTCTGACTCAAGAACTTTTGGATCGAGTCAAATCCGTTTTTCTTGGCTATGCCAGAAAGCTTGTCTTCATATTCTTTGCTGATGCGGTCGCTGGTTTGGATCATCGATTCGATTTTGTTGGCAACATCTCGTTTGCCAGCATTAAATGCTTTGTATCCTTCGATCAGCTTTCCTTCCGTCTCCTGCTCTTGCTTTTTCCAAGCCAGAAACGTAGCGTGAGCTTCTTCGTATTTCTTCGGGACATCAAGGGCTTGCAAATCAGCTAAGTATTGGTCTTTTTCTGCGTGAATTTTGCTGAGAGTGGTGAGCAACTCGGTTGCCGTTGCCGGAGTCTTTACTGGTTGCTTGGCTGCCTTTTCGTTGGCCGCTTGACCTTCCTTTTCAATTGCTTCGTATCGGTTGGAAAGCTCAGTCATCTTCTGATGATATTCTTGCTCGACCGTTAAGTCGCTTCCGGACCGTTTCGAGTTCCAAGCGAATTTGAAGCCAGCAACAATGAGGACGATTGCAACGGTTCGGTAGATAATTCGCTTGATCATTACGTTAACTTATACACTAATCTTTGCGTTCAGATTCCTTGTAGCAAGCCAATGAAGGAAGAATTCACTTCTAAAGTGAATCTCAATTGAGATATATTTACAGCACTCATGGATGACAACCCAAGCTTAAATGCTCTAGCAGAGGCAAAGAACTTGCCAGCTTGGAGTTCCCGGAAGTCTGGGACTCCGCCAGGCTATTTCCGTTTGCCAATGACTGAAGAGGCGGCCAAGTTTTTTCACGACAATGGCTTTTTGGTGATTGAAGATGCTTTTTCTGCTTCAGGGATTGAGGCGTTGCGAAACGAGGCAACTCAAATTTGTCGAGGGGAAATGGGTGAACTGAAGGGTAGCCCATCATTCAATGGCGATGAAACTGACGAGGAAATACTCCGCCAAATTTTGTGCATCCACTTCCCCCATAAAATTAGCCCGCTGATGTTCGAAACCCTAAAATCGGAACCATTTGTCGAGGTTTTGACCAAAATCATTGGACCAAACGTCAAGTGCATGCAGTCCATGCTGTTTATTAAAGCGGCGGGAAAACCGGGTCAAGCTTGGCATCAAGACGAGGTTTATATTCCAACTCGGGACCGATCGCTAACTGGAGGCTGGATTGCCATGGATGATGCGACGGTTGAAAATGGATGTCTTTGGGTGATTCCGGGTTCACATAAGACGGGCACCATGTACTTTCAGGAGTGGCACGGCGACCCTAGGTTTGATTGCGCGCTTGAGGCTCAACGATTCCCATATTCAAACGATGACGCGGTCCCGGTAGAAGTGAAAGCTGGATCGATTGTGTTCTTTAATGGATATCTGCTTCACCGATCTTTGCCTAACTACGCTGATTCTGGTTTCCGTCGGAGCTTGGTCAACCATTATATGAGCGCAGAATCACTTTTGCCATGGATTAATCCGGCTGGACCGTTCTCGGTTGCTACTCTAGACCATCGAGATATCACGATGATCGCCGGCGAGGACCCATATGCCTTTCAGGGCTATACCAACGTCCACGGCGTCCATGTTCGCCCCGATGGCAAGGGTGGTTGTGGGAGTAATGAATATAACAAAGCTAACTAGCTGTCAGCCAGTTAGCTTTCAGCTTTCAGCTTTCAGCTTTCAGCTTTCAGCCGTCAGCCGTCAGCCGTCAGTCTTGAGTGTTCGGATCAAGCCGGTCAACATTTTTGCAACTTCCTCCAACTGTTCAAGTGGCACTTTACAATCGTTGACAAAGCCTAACTCCAGAGAAACTTCAAGAAGAGCTTCAAGTTCACGGACAGAACCCAAACTAATGTAAAGAAATCGAACGAAGTCTGCGTCTGAGCTTCGACCATGACCTTCAGCGATGTTTATTGACACTGAAATGGCAGCTCGCCTAATCTGCGAAACAATGCCAAATTTCTCATCGTTTGGAAATGAACTGGTTAGCTGATAAAGCATCGGACAGAGCTTTTTACTTTTCTCCCAAACCTGCAAATCTCTAAAGTTGGACTTTCGCATGGCAGAATTGTAACATCGATTGACAAGCACTTGCTGATGGCTGAAAGCTGATTGGCTGAAAGCTAACCACGCTTCGAATCCGGTACGCTTAAGGAACCAATGATCGACCGATACTCAACTCCCGCCATGAACCATATTTGGTCCCGACAAGACAAATATGAACTGTGGAAGGAAGTCGAGATTGCGATTTGCATGGGCTGGCAAGAGGCAGGCGTCATACCTACCGAAGATCTCGAATTGATCTGCTCAAAAGCCAAATTTACCCTTGAACGATGTGACGAGCTTGAGCTAGAAACTCGCCACGACCTTGTCGCATTTGTACGCTGTTTAGAGGAAAATGTAGGTCCTGCAGGTCGATGGATCCACTATGGCGTGACTAGTTATGATGTCATTGACACTGCCCTTGCGATGATGCTTAGAGATTCGTGTGATGTCCTTATATCGTCGGCATCTGAGTTGAGAAAGGTCATCAATGACCTTGCCGAAAAGCATATCGATACTCCGGAAATTGGTCGAACCCATGGCATCCACGCCGAACCAATTACCTTTGGCTTTAAGGTTTCAAACTGGCTTGCTGAGCTCGATCGAAACATCGTTCGATTGCGGACTTGTCGAGCGGAGCTACGGTACGGAAAGATCAGTGGTGCAGTTGGCATTCATGCCGTAGTAGACCCACCGATGGAGAAGTCGGTATTGGCTAAACTCGACCTTGAGCCGGAGCCAGCTTCGACTCAAATTATTAACCGAGACAAGCACGCAAACTTCCTCAACACACTTGCTTTGATGGGGGCAGGTTTAGAGCGAATTGCGACTGAACTTCGAAATCTTCAACGAACCGAAATCCTCGAAGTTCAAGAGGCTTTTGCCGCTGGACAAACCGGATCGAGTGCAATGCCTCATAAGCGCAACCCATGGAACAGCGAAACGGTTTGCGGTCTGGCACGACTCCTTCGTGGCAATGCCCATGCGATGCTGGAGAGCGTTGCAACCTGGCATGAGCGAGACCTTACCAACTCATCGCTAGAGCGGATCATTTTTCCCGACTCATGTCACCTTGCTGACTTTATGCTTAATCGGATGACGAGAATCCTTAGCGGATTGGTCGTCTTCCCCGAGACCATGAATGCTAATCTCCGCAAAATGGGTGATCTTGTCTATAGCGAGCATCTGATGGTCGCGCTAGTTGGGAAAGGTCTTAGCCGGGCAGCGGCATATAAGGTTGCCCAAAGAAATGCGGCAAAGGCTTGGGAGGGTCATGACTTTAAAACTTCGGTTGCCGAAGATGAAGATGTTAAGGCGAACCTTTCGTCGGACGAAGTTGAGCATATTTTCTCGCTGGAGCACCATTTGCGAAATGCGCATTTTACGCTTGATGCAGTGCGGAAAGCTGAAGTCAAATAGCTGAAAAGCAAAGCCTCCTTTCTTCTTCCCTGACCTCGTGTCTAAGAGGGAAGAACATCTTGGATGTCAAAGACTTACCCAGAGAATGAGGATTACCATTTGCT
>JBAXBU010000078.1:0-14898 GCA_037141835.1 Armatimonadota bacterium
TGTTAAAATCGGGAATCGAGGACGCCTTTTGCCCGCGCCTAAGCCCGTACCAGCCGAGAAATACATGGTCACTCGAACAGGAACAACGTATTTGTCAGACCTTTACTACATTTGGAAGGCTGGCAACATCCCGGCGTACGACACTGCCTTTGGTGGCGATCCGATCATCGTTGAGGGGAAAGGGCTTAAGCGTGGGCTGGGTGTGCAAGGGAAAAGCAGCGTCATGTTCAAGCTAGGTGGCAAGGCGAATCGTTTCAAAGCTATTGTCACGGTCGACAAACGAAGCAAAACGGGCGGAAGTGGGCGGTTCCGAGTCTATAGCGGAGATTTCTTTAGTAACAAGGTGCTGTGGGATAGTGGCACACTTACCGCTGACTCCGTAGCAAAGGAAATTGATGTCGATGTGAAGAATGTTGATTGCTTGATGCTCGTTTTTGAGGGAGAACAAATGTTTGGGAATTGGGGCGAAGCACGAGTCGAGAAGGAATGAGCACTAATTCAGGTGAGCATGAAAAAACCTAAAGGTGAGGGTTCGAATCCCTCTCGCTCTGCCAGTTTTGTTGTTAAAAGTCCTCGGTTGCTCAGCAGATGTATAATGGTCAAACCCTAGCGGGTGTCTGACCATATGAAGCATAAGCGATTTCTCTTTCTTGCGTTAACCGCATCGATTTTCGTTCCCAGTTTTGCTTCTGCGCAAAAGACGGTGCCACTTATGCCTGACGCCAGCTTTACCGGGTGGGTGAAGCGAGGTGGGAATGCTACCTATGTCGTTGAAGGAAACGAGATCGTTGGTTCGTGCGTGCTCAATTCAGGCAACACATTTCTTTGTACCGAGAAAACATACGGTGACTTTGTCCTTGAATACGATTTCAAAGTAGATCCTCGACTGAATTCGGGCGTCCAGATTCGCAGCGAGTGCTTTGACCAGAAGACGCAAGTTTCGTGGAACGGGAAAACATTCGATACTCCGGCAAAGCGGGTTCATGGCTATCAGATCGAGATTGACCCTGAAGTAACTCGAGATCGTTGGTGGTCGGGGGGCATATACGATGAAGCTCGTCGTGATTGGCTTTATCCTGGTGCTCTCGGCGGAGACAAGAAAGAGTTTACAGATGCGGGTCGCAAGTCATTTCGGCAAGGTGATTGGAACCATGTTCGAGTGGAAGCAATTGGCGATTCGATCAAGACTTGGTTTAACGGTAAGCCTTGCGCCGCGATTAAAGATTCGATGACCCTACGAGGGTTCATTGCACTGCAAGTCCACGGTATTGGCAACGACAAGTCCAAAGAAGGAGCGCAGGTCCGCTGGCGCAATATTACGATCAAAGACATGACACCGAGGGACAACTCGCTGACCAAGGAAGAGCGAGCTTCAGGCTGGGAATTGCTTTGGGATGGGAAGACCACCAAGGGTTGGCGAGGGGCGAAATTGGAAACCTTCCCCGCCAGTGGCTGGGACATTAAGGACGGGGTTTTATCGGTTCTGCCATCTGGTGGAGCAGAGTCTGCAGCTGGAGGCGACATCGTCACTACCAAGCGCTACGGTCAGTTTGAACTTCAGGTGGATTTTAAGATTACTGAAGGAGCAAATAGCGGGGTGAAATACTTCTGCGAACCGAACCTCGACCCGATAACCGGTACAGGAGCAAAGACGAAAACTGGTTCGGCAATTGGTCTCGAGTTTCAAATTTTGGATGACGAACGACATCCCGACGCCAAGCTCGGTAGAGATGGCAACCGGACGATAGGTTCATTATATGACCTGATACCAGCGGTAACCAATAAGAAAACTCATGTTATCGGCAGTTGGAATCACGCACATATTATTGTGAAAGGAACTCACGTTGAGCATTGGCTCAATGGTCAGAAGGTTCTCGAATACGAGCGGGGTTCGGAAGCATTCCGGGCTTTTGTTCAGCAAAGTAAATTCAAGTCAATTCCCGGCTTTGGCGAATGGCCCGACGGTCATATCTTGCTTCAAGACCACGGGAATAACGTCTCTTTTAAGAACATCAAAATTCGGGTAGCAAAGCCATGAAAAACCAACTAGATCGGCGTACATTTCTCTCGGGCCTCGTCGCAACCGGCACCTTTGCCGCGTTCCCAACCGTGTTTGGCGCAACCCAACGACCCAGAAATATCTCACCTAACGAAAAGGTGAATCTTGCGTGCGTGGGAATAGGCAACCGAGGTGCGGATGTCGTCAAGGCGATGGCAGAGACGGGGCAGGTTAACATCGTTGCTCTCTGTGATACCCAGCTTGGCGCGAAGCATACACAGGAGATTTTGAAGCTATTCCCCGATGCGGTTCACTTCACCGACTTCCGCGCCATGTTCGACAAAATGGGCAGCAAGTTTGATGCGGTTACGGTGGCGATTCCGGATCATTCTCACTTCCCGGTCGCGATGCTCGCAATGTCGCAGGGCAAGCACGTCTACGTCGAAAAGCCGATGGCTCATAGCTTTCGACAAATTGACTTGATGATGCGTTCCGAGAAGCGGCACAAGGTTGCCTGTCAAATGGGTAACCAAGGTCACAGCGAGGCGAATTACTTCCAGTTCAGGGCCTGGACCGAGGCAGGAATTATCAAGAATGTCAGCAAGATCACGGCATTTATGAATAGTGCTCGACGATGGCACGGCATGGTGGTTCCGGACTTTAAACCTGGACAAGAATTACCCGATATGTTGGACTGGGATCTTTGGACCGCAACGGCAAATTCCCATCCATTTAACAACGCCTATCTGAACGGTGAGTGGCGGTCATGGTATGAGTTTGGCAACGGAGCATTAGGTGACTGGGGCGCGCATATTTTTGATACTTGCCACGAGTTTTTGCACCTTGGATTGCCAACGGAAGTTGATCCGGTGTTCATCGAGGGGCATAGTCCATTTATTTTCCCTCAGGCTTCGACATTGGCCTTCCGATTCCCTAAGCGAGGTGAAATGCCGCCAGTAGAACTTACTTGGTACGACGGAGTCAAGAACCTTCCGCCTCTGCCAGCAACCTTCGGTGGAGCGGTCGTCGATCCGAATATTCCACCACCAAGCACGGGGGCGATAGACACTAAAGTGAACCCACCTGGCAAGGTGATCTACGGAGAAGGGCTGACGTTTAAGGGTGGCTCACACGCCTCGACATTGCAGATCATTCCGAAGGATGCTGCAAAAGACCTCGCGCTTCCGATCGTGCCTAAATCACCGTCGAACCATTTCTTGAACTTTATTCGTGCATGTCGAGGAGAGGAGACTTGCCGGTCAAGCTTTGCGGTTGCCGGTCCTTTGTCACAAACCATGGGACTTGGGGTTATTGCTCAGAGAGTGAATGCCAAGTTGATTTTTGATCCGGCACGCCGACAGATCACGAACCACAAGGTTGCGAATGAATTGTTGAACGGGGTCCCACCTCGAAAGGGCTGGGAACAATACTACCGGATGTAGGACTAAGGTAGATCGATGAAGAATTTACCTTCGCGAATCGCTAAGCTATTCATTGGAGTTGTTGTTGCCATCTTGGCAACGACAATCGCCGTTTCGGCCCCAGCCAAAAAGCCACTTAAGATTTTCATACTTGCCGGTCAATCGAATATGGAGGGTCACGCCAAGGCTTCGACCTTTGATGCCATGGCTCTGGATCCGGTGACTGCTCCGTTATTGAAGGAAATGCGGTCACCAAAGGCCGCCGACAAGGTTTGGATTTCCTACTTGTTTGGAAATGACATTACTGATCCCAGCGTCATCAAGAACGGAAAGCTAGCGATCGGTTTTGGCGCTCAAAACGAGCCGACCAAAATTGGACCGGAGTTCACGTTCGGCATCACAATGCAGAAGTTAACGAATGAGCCAATCCTGATTATTAAAACCGCATGGGGCGGCAAGAGCTTGCACACAGACTTCCGACCACCAAGCTCGGGACAATACGAAATGAACCAGTACCAACTGGACAAATACACGAAGCAGGGCAAGGACATTGCGGCGATGAAAGCGGAAAAGGCGGCGGCAAGCGGTGTCAATTACCGTCTCATGACCGAATATGTGCGTAAGGTTCTATCCGATATTAAGAGTGTTTATCCGAACTATGATGCTAAACAAGGTTATGAGCTGGCAGGATTTGCTTGGCTTCAGGGATGGAATGATTTGGTAGACGGTGATGTCTATCCCGATCGTCAAAAGCCGGGGGGCTACGACAGCTATGCAACGTTGCTTGCACAGTTCATTCGAGATGTACGCAAAGACCTTTCGGCACCAAAACTACCATTTGTAATTGGAGTTATGGGAGTCAGCGGAATGCAGGCAAAACCCAACAGCATGACTTACTTCAGAGAGGCAATGGCGGCTCCGGCAAACCTTCCGGAATTTAAAGGAAACGTTGTCAACGTTCTGACTGAGAAGTTCTGGGATTCACGATTGGAAGAGTTGGTGACAAGGTCATTCAAAGTTGATCGGAAGCGCGATGAACTGCAGAAAGACGCAAATTTGACCGCGGCAGAACGTGCTTCAGCGGTTGAAAAATATCGATCTGAACTTTTTACTCCCGAAGAGCTCGCATGGTTAACGGGCGCTTCAAATCGAGAGTATCACTACCTTGGTGCCGCGAAGATTTTGGGACCGATTGGAAAGGCAATGGCGGAAGCTTTAGTCGAGCTAAGGAAAAGAAATAGGTAGCTAAGACATTATCCAAGGAACCAAAGAAACATGAACCAAAGACTTCTTCTCATATTTTCCCTTTCACTAGTCTCAGCGATTGTTCACTGTGCGGAACCGACAAAACTGATTGACGACACGAAGACCATGAGGGTCTTTATCTTCGCGGGACAGTCGAATATGGTCGGTTCTGATTCAAAGGTGAAGGATATCAAACGATTTCCGCCATTTGCTGGTTTAGAAACTCCCCAGGCAAATGTTCTGTTCTCCTACAATATTGGGCGAGAAGACAAGATCACTTCCAATGGCTGGCAGGCACTGCAGCCAGTTGACAACGTCGTTGGACCCGAACTCAGCTTTGCTCGGCGAGTCTCACAGCAAACAAAGGCTCCAATTGCAATCATCAAGTGTGCTGCGGGGGGAACGACCTTGGGTGGAGACTGGAACCCAGATAATCCCAGTGGATTCAAGCTGTATCCAATCGCTCTCCAGTTGATTCGAGAGTCTCTTGCCGATTTGGACCGAAAGAAGATTGCTTATCGGATCGAAGGTTTTATGTGGCATCAGGGTGAGAACGATATGTTTGACAAGGTCTTCAAGCCGAACTACGGCAATAACCTGAAGAACTTTCTTGCTACTTGGCGGCGCGATTTAAATGCCCCTAAACTGAAATTCTATATTGGGGCGCTTTGTACGAAGACGGTCTGGGGAATGGATAATCGCGACAACATGTACGCTATCCGTGCTGGGCAGAAGGCAGTCACTAATGCCGATCCGTTGGCGGAGTACATCCCGACGTCTCATGACGGAGTCGAGATTGGCGGTGGTGCCGGACTGCACTACCACTACGGAACTCTGGGGCAGTTAGAGCATGGAGTGAATTATGCCGATGCCTACTTGCGAACAATTGGGAAGAAGACTTCTATCGACCGTCCGTTGAGGTCATGGCCGTATAAAAAGTCGAGTCCGGTTAAATTGTTTGTTTTGGCTGGACACCGCAACATGGAGGGCGAACGCTCGTTTGTTCAAGATCTGAAGCTGTTGCCTGGTCAAGAGTTATTGGCAAAAGACAACAGTCGGATTGCCTTCAAGTACAACCTTGGAAATGGATTCAAAACATCAAAAGGTTGGGAGCCGTTGGGTCCGGCGGGATTCTATGATTCTTTTGGACCCGAGCTGAGCTTTGGGCGAGCCTTGCAAGCCAAGATTGACGCCAATATCGCTATCGCGAAGTTCACGGACAGCGGTTCGCAGATGAACGATTGGACACCAGAAGGAACCCAAACGAAGGACCGAAACATCTACGCAAAGTTCATTGCTTTCATTCAACAATCCATCAAAGAGCTTCAGGCTAAGGGTCACCAGGTTGAGCTGGCGGGCATCTTTTACCATGTTGGCGAAAATGACATGACCTATGGACCTTACCGCCAGAACGCCGCCAAGTGGCTTCAATCCACGGTTGCAAAGAGTCGGCAGGATTTGGGACTTCCAAGCTTAAAATGGTTTGTCAGTCAACAACCTCCGACCAGTGAGGAAGGGTTGAACAGAATCGATGTTACTTCGAACATTGCGGCCCTGGCCGGTTCTGATTTTTCTTTCATTCACCTTAAAGCATTTGACCTTCCGAAACAGCCTGAGCAGTTGGTAATCACGACGGCAGGCATTGTTCAGTTGGGTGAATTGCTGGCGCAGGGTTACTTGATGCATCAATAGCGGCGAAAGATTCTCTATCCGATAGACAAACCAGTCATTCAGATCGGAAACAGGGGAAAATAAGAACATCAAGCGTCTCCTTTTCTGTCGAACTTTGTTGATTGTCCAGTCGCTGATATTCGCAGCAACTATGTACGCCGCCGAAACAACCAACTTGCGATGTGAATTTCAACCTACGCCGCTAGGAATTGATGTCCTGCGTCCCAGGCTGAGTTGGGCGATGGAGAATGGCTTTGGGTTGGCTCCGCGTGGCCTTCGCCAGACCGCCTATCAGGTGCTGGTGGCTTCGTCACCAGAGCTTCTGGCTCTTAATAAAGGCGACATTTGGGATAGCGGCAGAGTTTCTTCTGATCAAAGTATCAACGTTGAATACTCAGGAGGAGCACTGAAGTCGGGAAAGAGCTATTACTGGAAAGTATGCGTGTGGGACAACACGATAAAAGCATCAAGTTGGAGCAAGCCGGCCAAATGGACGATGGGCTTTCTGAAACCCGGGGATTGGTCGGCGAAATGGATTAGCTATGGTTCTGCCGCCGATTGGAAGGTGCTGAGTGCAACATTTGAAACCCTGGACGGCAAGATTTCGGCAGATGTCACCGAGAAGCTCAATCAACTTACGCAGACGAGCAACGAGCGATTAAAGGTCTCACGAGATATCCTCGGCGATCCCGCCTACGGGAAATTGAAACAGTTGCGAATGACCTATGAGTCGAAGGGAGAAAAGAAAAGTGTCATCCTTAAGGAAGGACAGGATCTTCCCTTTTCGTCTTCGGGTTTGGGCAATGTCTCACCTTGGTTTCGGAAGGAATTCAAGCTCGCATATAAGCCGAAATCGGCGATCATAACCGTCAATTCTCCCGGATATTTTGAACTCTATGTCAACGGTGTTAAGGCTGGCGGTGATGTCCTCACTCCTGCGGTTTCTGATCTCAAAGTCCAGAACTTCTCGGTTGCTTATGACGTCGCTAAGCTCTTGACTCGAGGGAAGAATTGCATCGGCATTTGGCAAGGCACGGGGTGGTCGGATTCGACTGCGCTGCGTGCTCAACTTGATGCCATCGTGGCGGGTAAGCCATTGACTGTTGGGACGGATAGTTCTTGGTTAAGCCGCCCAAGCAGCATACAGCGGATCGGCGGTCGCACTTGGAACGACTTTGGCGGGGAACGGTTCGATGCCCGAATGCACCTACCCAATTGGAACATCCCTGGGATATCGCTCCAAGGATGGAAGAAATGTGTTGAGATTGCCAGACCGACTGCGAAGACAATGAATCAGCCTTGCCCGACCAATACAATTGGAAAGGCGATTTCTGCCGTTTCGGTTATTCCTCTTGGAGAAGGCCGATATGAAATCGACTTTGGAACGAATCTCACGGGTTGGTTGAGTATGACAATGCCAAAGCTTCCCGCGGGACACAAGGTCACCTTCCATTTTGCCGACCGAGCCTTTCGCAACGAGCTGCAACCTTCGCCGATTGGCAACATCAGCATTAGCCACGGGAGCGTGGTCTCGTTTCCAAACATGGTAGGCGGAAAGGATTCTTTCCAGACCTACAAACAAACGAGTGAGTTCATCTCTGGAGGCAAATCCGGGGAGATTTTTCAGAACAAATTCAACTATGCTGGCTTCCGACATGTGATTATCGAAGGATTGCCGCAAGCACCCAAAAAGGAGGATGCAGTAGCCTTTCTAATTGAGAGTGACCTCGGATCGGCGGGTTTGTTCTCGTGCTCGGATGAACTCATCAATCGCATCCATAAGATCAATCAGTGGACATTGCGGTGCTTAAATCTTGGTGGTTACATGGTTGATTGCCCAACGCGGGAGCGAATGGGATACGGTGGAGATGGGCAAACTTCGCTCGTTGGGATGATGATGAACTTCAACTCGGCTGGGTTCTACGAGAAATGGGTGCAGGACTGGCGACAGGCTCAAAATCCGACGAGTGGCTCATTGGCGAATGTCGCCCCTTGGGGCGGAGGAGGAGGAGGAGGTCCGCCTTGGCCGGGGCTAACAGCAGCTCTGCCTTGGCAACACTATCTCCACTTCGGTAGCAGACGCACTCTTGAGGAAAACTATTCGACGGCTAAACGCTACGTCGAATATCTTGACTCGCGTTCCAAAGATGAAGTCCTCCGGGCGTGGGGAGAAGGCTTTGACTTTCTCGGTGATTGGGTGCCTCCGTACCGAGGGATGGACAGTAACAATTGGCCGTCCAAGGCGGCCACTGAGTTGGTCAACAATTGCTACCGGGTTTACCTTTGGCAATTGGTCGCCAATATGGCGAAAGGCCTTGGTCGCAAGGACGAAGTCATTCATTGCGAAGATAGAATCGCCAAGATCCGCCCGGCGGTTCATGCGGCATTCTTTGATTCCGTGAACAAACGTTACGTGATTGACGAACAGGTTTACTACGTCCTTCCTTTAATGACCCGTGTCACGCCAGACTCTGAGCGCGCCGCTGTCATGGAAAAGCTCGTCCAGTGCATTAAGGTAAAGAGCAAGGGACATCTTGACACTGGGCTCATCGGAACAACCTTGCTCATGGATTTCCTCCAACAAGAAGGTCGTGACGATCTCCTCTTAGCCATGTATCAAAAGAGAGATTATCCTGGCTGGGGCTATATGGTCGAACAAGGGGCGACGACTCTTTGGGAACAGTGGAATGGCTACTGGTCCCAAATCCATGCCTGCTTTGCCTCGGCGGACAACTGGCTTTATCAGGGACTGGCTGGCATTCGACCCGATCCCAACCATCCTGGATTCAAGAACGTCATCATCAAGCCCGCGGTGGTTGGCAATATCACATGGGCTGATGGGCATCATGATTCGCCCTACGGACGCATTATCAGTCGCTGGAGACGAGATAAGCAGAAGCTTAGGATGGACGTTACAATTCCGGCAAATACGACGGCGACGGTCTATGTTCCGGCCAAGGATGTATCGGTGGTGACCGAAACTGGAGCCGCGATTGCGTTGGCAAAGGGAGTTAAGTTCTTAGGCATGGAAAACGGAGCGGCAGTGTTTTCGGTTGATTCGGGAATGTATCGTTTTGAGTCGATGCTTCCTGAAAGTGTGTTAGCAAAATAGGAAGAATTCATGAACTGTAAACGAAGTCTTCAACTGGCACTTTCTCTGTTAGTCGCTTTGCCGGCTTTTGTTTTGGCAGATCAACAGAAGGTTTATCCTGCTTCTGCTATGCCGAGGGTAGACATCCACACCCACATGGATGCTAAGACTCAGTACGCCCAAGCGGTTAAGCACATGGATTCTTGGGGTGGCACCATCAGCATAAGTTTGGCGGGGCTATTTTGGGTGAAGGACAATGACGGCAAGGATGCGAGTCCAGCATCAGTTCGCCAGATTCCCGGCAGCGATATGGTGTTCGTTCGGGAGAAGCTGGACAATCGGATTATGTTTGCTCCCGGCGCATTTACCATTCCGAGTAACGGCATCTGGTGGAATGTCAACGAGATCAAGAATTTTAAGGACCTGGGATTTGTTGGACTGAAGTTATGGCCGCATGGCGCGATTTTGTCGACTAAGATTCCGGGAATCCACGAACAATTGAATGAGGCCGGACGACAGGGTATGCCTTTAATCGGATTTCATGTTGGCGATCCGGGGGATGCAAAGGGCAACAGCGCGGCATTTCCAAAGTACGAAGATGACGCAATTGAGCTGGTGAAGTCCCATCCGCAAACT
The DNA here is from genome assembly GCA_037141835.1 of Armatimonadota bacterium. Taxonomy (GTDB): domain Bacteria; phylum Armatimonadota; class Fimbriimonadia; order Fimbriimonadales; family Fimbriimonadaceae; genus Fimbriimonas. The sequence continues at coordinate 10,064 of JBAXBU010000078.1, forward strand.
ACATTTATCTTTGCTCACGGCTTGTTCATGCTGGAGAACGATCTTGGCATGGAAAAGCTTGGGGGCATCTTTGACAAATATCCGAATGTTTTTGTGGATCTCGGTTTCACCCACAACATGCGGCAGACCGCCCAGTACACGGTGAGCAAGGCTCGATCGTTCTATATCAAGTATCAGGATCGCATTCTTTTTGGTTCGGATGTGTTTGCCGCAGGTGGTGATGCGAATGGGTTTCTGAACGAACGAAAGGTTCTCGAAACAAATTTGATAACCAATGGACTTCACGGCGGTCCGAAGCTCGAGGGGTTGAATCTTCCGGCCGTCACACTGAATCACATCTATTATTGGAATGCGGCACGACTCATTCCTCGAGTCCGACAAGTATTGGAGTCTCGGAATTTTAAGATCGGATTTGAATTAGGACGATTCAAATTTGATCGGCTTCCACCGGATGTTACGGTCAACAAAGTTACGGTCTCGGATACCACGACTGACCTTACAGGCACTGTCGATTGCGTAACAGAAAGCTTGTCGGTGGAGATTGCGGGAAAGGTTTACCGAGGTATCGATAACCGAAATGGCACTTGGAAGTTGCCAGTTGCCAGGCTGAAGGGTTTAAAGCCTGGCAACTATGACGTAAAGGTAACCGCAAAGAATTCCAATGGACTGGTGCGAGCGGATACGTCGCGAGATGAACTGACCATTGTAGAGGCAGCACCACCGATCAAACTCATGGGGAACCGATTCTTCACGTTTAGCACAATTGTGCGAGTTCGACAGATTGAAATGTCTCGCGACACCGCCGAGGGGCCGGACGAATCAATCCTTCATACACCGGAGGAAGCGAGAACTTTTCGCGAAACGATAGAGAAGGGATGGCCGGGTGCGCGGATTACATGGGGGTTTAGTTGGTTAGCGTTGAAGGACCAGCGGACGAATTATGTCGACTTAAAAAAACTGGTTGTCACTTATCACCAGAAGTATGGCGACGAGATTACTTTTGTTCCCGGTGGATATTTCGCCAATATGTACAACACTCGCGATCAGGTCAACAAAGATTTGCACGATGGATTACAGATGGTCTCCGAAATGGTTGGAGGAGGTTATCGCCCCAAATGTGTGATTGCCGGATTTCTCTCTGCAACTAACCTTCAATATCTTGCTGAAAAAGAGGGCATCCGTGTCTGTCAGGGCAACATTTGGAGCCAATACGCGGTGGATAATGGTGATGGAGAGGGATCGATTAACTACCCGTACTATCCCTCTACTGAGCATTTCTGCAAACCAGCTCAAACCAAAAAGGACATGATTGATTGCGTTAATCTTGATGGCTGGACGGTTGATTTTTTGTGCGCACGTCATCCTGCAGCGAGAATGATCAACGGTATACGGTGTGGCACCCGACAAGGTGTCGGACCGATTGAGACATTGCTTCGGATGGGAGATGAGCAGGGCTCAAACGCAATGCTGGCTACGACAGCAGCCCACTTCGATACCGGGTTTGCCCTTAATAACTTTGCATGGGTTACGTGCATTTGGGAGATGGGTTTGGTGGAAGGTCGCAAGATTTACGGCTATGGCGGACGTAACGGAATGGGTGGCTTGTCGATCTGGCTCCGTGAAATGCGGCGTCGCTGGCCGCAAGCCAAATGTATTACCCAGGGCGAGTTTGGAACGGTGTGGCGAAGAGAATTTAGGAACAACGACAAACTGAATTATCGCTTCGCGGAACGCGGTTCCGGCATTGGAGGGTCTGATGCGGAAATGGAAATTCGATGGTTCATGAACAAGGATTTTCGACTGGCACTATTGCGGAGCTGGAAGGACGGAACCGCAGAAAAGCTCATCGATTTCACCCGTTACGATGTTCCTGCGCGTGAACCTGCCGATCCGACGCCAGGAGAACACAGCCGCAATTGGAGTTTGTTCAACCGCCTAAACCAGAAGGGCGTTCGTCCGCAAGACAAGCCGATACCCATCGGACAATTAACGCCGGATGAACAGGCGTTCATTAAGCGTCGATATCCCGACTTGATTAAAGGCAACTAGGTTAGCGACTCATAAGACCGGGATACTTTTCGATCAGATTTCGATCTTTCGGCTTCCAACCTACTCCCTCGGTTCGCTTGAATGACTAACAACTTGAACAAAATGATTCAAGCTCACCGGTCCCTCTTTGCAAAAAGGGACATTTCATCCTCTGGCAACTCGGAGCTAGTTCGTGGCCAATGGTGGCTGGAAACCAAACGGAAATGATGTATTTCGAATATTTGTGAGAAACTACACAGGCATGAGTAAGATGTGCGATTTCCTTTGCGCGATTTGTATGCTGATTCTGCCGATGACGGCACAGGCAGAAGAAAATCCTTCAGGTTTTGTTTTGAAGTCCAAGTCGTACCGACACTTCATTGAAGGATTCAACAAGGGCGACAATGAGCTATACAAGGGCCTTTATCCGAACGCGAAAGCTTGGGGCTTTTTGAAGGATAATATTCCCCTGTTGGATTGTCCCGATAAGGATATTCTCTCGACGTACTATTTCCGATGGTGGTCGTATCGCAAGCACATTAAGCAGACTCCGGCTGGGCTGATCGTTGATGAATTCTTGCCCCCAGTTGAGTGGGCAGGTGCCTATAATTCGATCAATTGCCCCGCTGGGCATCATATCTATGACGGGCGCTGGATGCGAAACCCGAAAGTCATGGACGAGTATTCGGTTTTCTGGTTTCGGGGTGGCGGCGAGCCGCGTCGTTACAGTTTCTGGGCTGCGAATTCGATTTGGGCTCGTTACTGCGTCTCTGGCAACAAACCGTTTACTACTGGACTACTTCCCGATCTGATTGCAAATTATGAGGAATGGGAAAAGACGCATCGCGATCCCAATGGGCTGTACTGGCAGAACGATGGAAGCGATGGGATGGAAGTTTCGATTGGTGGCAGTGGCTACCGTGCAACGATTAATAGCTATCAGTATGGGGACGCGATAGCGATAGCCCAGATCGCAGAATTGGCGGGTAAGTCCGACATCGCCTCGAAGTTTCGTCTAAAGGCGGCGGAGATTAAAAACCTGATCCAGACAAAGCTTTGGGATAAAGATGCCCAGTTCTTTAAGGTGATGCCAAGAGGAGAGAATCAACCCTTAGCGAAAGTTCGAGAGCAACACGGGCTTACTCCTTGGTACTTTAATCTTCCTGATCCGCAATTTAATGTGGCATGGAAACAGGTTATGGATCCGAAGGGGTTTTATGCTCCATTCGGGCTAACGACGGCAGAGCAACGGCATCCTCAGTTTGCGCTGGAATACAAGAACCACGAATGTCAGTGGAACGGCCCGAGTTGGCCCTATGCGACTTCGATCACTTTAACCGGACTTGCAAATTTGTTGAACGGTCCTCAGCAAGATGTGATTGGTCGCGCGGACTATTTTAAGCTCCTCAGTGACTACACCAAAGCTCACCAGATAAAGCTGGAAGATGGTCGGGTAGTTCCTTGGATTGATGAGAACCTGAATCCATACACTGGGGATTGGCTTTCTCGGACTCGGCTGAAGACTTGGAAGAACGGAACTTGGGATGCGGGCAAAGGTGGAGTTGAGCGAGGCAAAGATTACAACCATTCGACTTATTGCGACTTGGTGATCAGCGGTCTTATTGGTCTTCGACCACGTTCAGATAACGTTGTCGAAGTTAACCCCCTTGTGCCAGCAGAGTGGGAATCATTCTGCCTTGACCAAGTTCCCTACCACGGTCGAATGTTGACGATCTTGTGGGATAAGACAGGCAAAAAGTACGGCAAGGGCAAGGGTCTTCGGGTGTTTGCCGATGGCAAGATTTTGGCTTCGTCCGGGAAGATTGGGCGATTAACCGGGAAATTTCCTGCAAGCGTTTCTGAGCCAACTGACCCAGACAAGCATGATATGTCGGTTTGGAATGGCGTGAAACCGGGCATTCACTCTGGATTCGGATCGGTAGATATTGCCGAATCCAAGAGCCTTCCTCCCGTGGTTCGCCCAGACCAGGAAGTCAGCCTCAATGGTTGGAAAGGCGAACGAGTGAGTTGCAAGCTTGTTGTTTGGTCGACAATTCCTATTGACGACGTTAAAATTAATGCTAGCCAACTTGTCTTCGGGAAGAATCATATTGATGCCAAGAGCACGACGATCAATGTCATCAAGTACGTTTTAACTGACGAGTTTCCGGGTGGCAATGATCTTAAGATCATAGGCAAGATTCCTGCTCACCTCAAACCCGATCTTCTGAGTAAGACAAGTAAGTTCGCCATTGGAGCTCGAGAGACTCGACCCGTTTGGGTCTCGGTGAACATTCCATCCGATGCGGTTGCGGGAATCTATCAAGGAACGATTTCGGTTCAGTCGGCGTCGGGTACGGTTCGCCATCCGGTTACATTAGAGGTTCAGAATCGACAACTTCCCCCTCCAGCAAAATGGTCATTCCATCTTGACTTGTGGCAGAACCCTTTCGCTGTGGCTCGGTACCACGGTGTTCGACTTTGGTCGCCAGAGCATATCAAGTACTTGCGGTCGCTTCTCATAATGCTGGCTCAGGCAGGACAAAAGTGCATTACGGCAACCATTATTGACAAGCCTTGGGGGGATCAGGTTTTTGATTCGCACGGCAGCATGATTCACTGGACGCAGAAGGCGGACGGGACGTGGAAGTTCGATTACTCCGCATTTGATACGTACGTTCAATTAGCGATGGATTGCGGGATCACCGAGCAGATCAATTGCTATTCCATGGTTCCGGTTGGCAACATGCTTTCTTGGTTTGACGAACCATCGGGCAAGACTGTGTCGGTTGAACTCATTCCAGGAA
>JBAXBU010000079.1:0-14476 GCA_037141835.1 Armatimonadota bacterium
AAACCCGTGTTTCTCAAGCGAGGACCGGCGGCCGGTGTGGATGACTTTTTGCTTGCTGCCGAGTACATCATGAACCAAGGCAATCCGAACGTTATTCTGTGCGAACGCGGAATCATGGCGTTTGATAGTACTTACACTCGGAATGTCCTGGATCTTGGTATCGTGCCGGCTTTGAAGGAATATTCCCACCTGCCCGTAATCGCCGATCCTTCGCACGGAACTGGCGTTGCTCGCTACGTTCGACCAATGGCGAAAGCGGCGATGGTCAGTGGCGCAGACGGCGTGATGATCGAGATGCACCCGAATCCGAAGGAAGCGTTGAGCGACGGTTCTCAGGCGTTGACGCCAGATACATTCATATCGGTCATGGAAGATCTGAAGAAGCTTGCTCCTTACGTCGGCAAGTCTATGTGATCCACCTTTAGAGTGCGCAAATCTGTATCTCGCCCCTCACAATAAACTATTTTCTGGTGGGCTGTAGATGAATTCCACTAAAGCTCACCACTTCCATATCACGGACAAGGACTTCAATCCGCGAAACAGAGTACTTGCTTTGGAAATTGTATCCCCAAGTTCTCAAACCGCTTTCTCGGTCCATATTGCCATATCCAATTCCAAACAGAGCCAAAGGCATGCCACGAGAATCCTTTGCGTTTATTGTTACTTCTTTTGAATCAAATTCTTGTGGCAAACCTATCTCAAGTTTTTGGTGGTTTGAACCGGATCTGACAGCTCTGTAAGTGGAATTAGGTTTGCCATGATAAAGAATTTTATACAGTCCGAACGGAACCAGAATCTTGATGTTTCCCACCGATGGTTTCCCTGGAACCATCTGCACTAGAATTTCAGACTGATTGGATTTACGGTCAAATGCTGATGACCACATTCCGGTTTGCAATTTTGAATCGCCTTCGAATCGAAAACTGTCAACTTCTTTTTCGCTGTAAGTGTTGGTTACCCTTAGTCTCGCCCAAACCCAACCTCCAACTTCGGGACTATTGAAATAATCATTGGCCGCGAGATCTCTTTTGAATGATATCGATTTGTCCACCATTCCATTTGGCAACCATGTAACAACCGTATGGGGATTTTGCCCCTGGCACAAATAGAGGAGGCTCACTTTCGCCCCGCTCTTGAGTTCCGCAAGGCCGTAGAATTCTCCTATGCCACCGATCACTGGATAGTTTTTGCTCGGCAAAAGCTGAGGTTCAATTGCGGGCCCTTGGCTTGCCCCATTCCACTCTTGACCTTCCGGCAAGCGGGTAAACACGGTCTTTCCGCGAAGGTTCCTGATCGTCTTCGTGCCCCTTTCTGACCCAGTTTTTTCGAAGTTACTGCCTTTGCTTGGTTGAGCGATGAGGAAAGCAGAAAGTAAAGTTACGCAACACATACATAGCGTCAGAACCCATTTAAACTTGCCAGATCGTAGCGGCCCCCTACAATCGTTGTTCGACATGATCTTATTGAGGCGTCTCGTCAACATCGACTCTCTTCCAATCGCGCCGATCGCTATGCCCGTGACCCGCTTCAATTTTGCCTTCTCTCGAATCGATAGAAGGGTTTTTGCATAGTCGTGATTCGAAATACCGGAATCAAGAACTCGAAAATCACAAATTTCTTCCGTTGTGTCGCTCATTTGCCGATTGACGAGCCACGCAAATGGTTGGAACCACAACGCGATGCATGCTATCCGTCCAAACAGCATCCATTTTAGATCACTTGCAGAAATGTGGGATATCTCGTGCTCAAGGACTGCATGCACCTCGTCCATCACCTCTAAGGTCTGCCATTCAGAAGGAACATAGATTTCCTGCCGAAATATTCCGGTTACGAACGGAATCGATACATTGGCATTTGCGTACAAACGTGGAGTTCGAACGAGTTGTCGGCCAGAGATTTTCCTTATCATGCGGGACAGTTCCCCGTCAGTGACGAGGAAACTTTGACTTCGCAGTCGCCGAATCGACCAAAATCCAATCCCGATCTGAAGGGCGAACAAAACTAGACCTAGACCATATATCAAAGCGAGAATCTGCGAGACGGTAAATCGGCTATATGGCGCCAATTCGGCACTGCCTGCAACCACCGGGTTCTGACGCGCCGAGTGTATGGTGGGCGACACCTGGGATTGAGGGGCACCTTTGCTCGACGGAGTGACTTCTGGGCCAACGGGATATTCCGGTTGAGAATAGGCAGTCCGGTCAGGAATATTGATGGCTACTAAGGGTGATCTGTCGAACACGAATAACGTTGCACCCATCAGTAAGCAAACCGACAGAACCAAAGAAAGCCTTAATGTGCTCAAGCGAATCACCGGCTTGGATTCCGTCATCTTGGCAATAATCAAAGCAAATGCCAGGCAAATAGTGGTTTGGAGAAGCACAACGAGGAGTGTCGAAGCGTTCATTTCAACTCCTTCGATTTCTCGTCGATCAGCTCTCTGAGCTTCGTCATCTCCTCATCAGAAATGTCTTCGTTCTCAAGGACATGGGCAACCAGCCCGCTGAGGGAGCCATGGAAGACTCTGGAGATGAGATCCTTGGTTGCGGACTGGGTGATTTCGCCTTCGGAAACTAGGGCGTGAAACACGAATGTACGATCTCGTTCTTCATAGGCAACTGCCTTCTTGACCTCAAGCTTCCGCAGAAGAGTTTGGATCGTGCTATGTGCCACTGGTTCGATCTTGCTGACTGCGTCGGTGATCTGGCGAGCGGTTGCCTCGCCATGTTCCCAGAGGACGCGCATGATTTTGAGCTGAAGGTTTCCGATCTTGATTGCCATTGATTTACCTCGTTAGATTTACCATAGTAAACGCATTTATAATTTACCACGGTAAATGACGATTTGTGACAAAGAAATTTTAGATTATTTTAGAGAGTTTTTGGGCCATCATGTAACGACGGTTTTTGATGCCTCGCTAATCCGCCTACCCTGGACCAGGAATAGAAGCCGACCAAATTGGCGAGGCTACCGTCTTAGCCTCGCCAATTTGATGCATCTTGAACCGAAGTCGTCCCAACTCAGATTAGCGAGGCATCAAATATCCAACGCTGCTCATGGCAAGTCGATCTTGAAGCCTGCTGCAATGATTTTCATGATAGGCAAAGGCGTTATGATCGTAAGGAACTCCGTTTCAAGTGGGACTACTTGGTATCCCCCAAAGGACCATCGGTGGGTCTTTCCCTGTTTGATCAGATAACATTGCCCTTCAAACACTGTCATGACCCCGTCAGGAATTTCGTCGGGTTTTGCGAATAGATAGTGTGGTCTGGGAGGCTGCCGCAAAACCTCGTCCATTTCCACCATTGTCCTGACAGGTTCGTTAACCTCATTCCAGATGCGTTTGAATTCGGTTGCGCGTTCGCGTTGGCACTCCATGCAGGGTCGATGACCCGCGGCGAGGGCGGTAGCTTCGTCAAGGAAAAAGAGTTCGGTGTAGTGCCCTGGTCGCATGACCTGGCGATGCCACCCTTTGAATTCGAGCTTGCAGTAAATCCACCGTTTCAGTTGCGAGTGCCGAACGATTTCTTTTCGATCGTTATGAAGCAAACCGCGGTTCCCCATCCATTTTTCTCGGTGGGGAACCGCGTGCAAATTACCAAACGGATCAACTCGGTTTTGAAGTGACACTATTTGATTGTCTTGAGTAGTTCGATAACCGCTCGCTCAAGTTGGAGGTCTCGGCCTTCCATCCATGCGTTCGGGTCAAACCAAACCGTGTGGTCCATTTTCCGACCATTGTTCTCGGTGTTCGTTCCATCAACGGCGTAGGCACCGATTGCGGGCATTCGGATTTGACCGCCATCCCACAATGAGAATGCGCCGGTACCGATGACGTAACCAGGAGTTCGTTCACCAACGATTGGACCCAGCTTGAGCTTTCTAAACCCTTCCGTAATGACCTCAGCGTTTGAGAATGAGAAGGAGTTGGCCATTAAAGCGGTTGGCAATTCTAGCGCATCACCTCGATAGATGTTCTCGCTCAGTTTGAGACCGAATTCTCCCCGAGTGGTTCTGATCAACCAAGGGGTCTTGATGAGGACACCAAGGACATCGACAGCAGTAGAACCACCACCGTTAAAGCGAACATCAATAATGACGCCTTTCTTGCCCTCACCTTCGGTTCGAATTTCACGGAGGAACTTATCGAGGGATGGCTTGTCCATTGCCGAAATGTGCAGGTAGGCAAGTCGTCCTTCGCTGAGTTTTTCTACCATCTTTCGCTGATTCTCGATGAAGGCTTGGTACTCCAGTGCTGTTCGCTGTGCGTTTGAACCTGGCTTGATCGTGACGGTCATTCTTGCCCCATCCCGATCAACAGTTACGTTAACTTTCTTGAGTAACTTCTTATTGAGCAGGGACGCTAATGGAGTTGGGCCGACTTTCTCTCCGTCAATCTCAACGATCTTGTCGCCTACTTTCAGCTGGCTCATCGGATGATCGGCCGGTGAGTTTGGTACGACTCGTCCAACAATCCAAGCATTTGCATTCAGGGCAACCGGATCAAGGTCAATGCCAAGAAATGCGGTTGACTCGGTGTTGGTGCCGGGGAAGTCTGTCACGGGTGCCGTAGCGCCTAGGTGTGAAGAGTCTAACTCTTCCATCATCTCACCCATCATTCGGTAGAAGTCGGCTCGATCGTATGCGTACGGCACAATCTTGCTGTACTTGTCTCGCATGGCAACCCAATCCTTCTTATTCATTCCCGCGTCATAGTAGAGGCTGCCCATTGCCCACCAGATTTCTTCGAATAGGGCTTTTTCTTCGGACTTTACATCGATGCTATATTGAGCATTGAACGAAATAGGACTTGGAGCAGGAGCGCCAGCGGCTAACGACGCCATCGTCCCATTGTTAATGACATAGAGCTTGCCATTTGTGAATTGAAGGTCCTGTATTATTGTTGTTGGTCCAGCAGGCAATACTGGCGTGGCTGCTCCCGTTGAAGCATTTATTTGTTGGAGGCCAGCATCGGTCACCGCATAGATCGATTTTCCATCAGGTCCTGGCGCAGCTCCGGCACAACCCTTCGTGGTTAATCGTCGAAGTCGCTGATTGAGATTTGGTTCGTATACTTTGACTTCGACTGGCGGCTTGTCTTTTGACGGCGGATTGTCGATCTTATCGAGATCATCTTCGGTGAAGGTGATGTCGGCTGGAATCAGATCAACGATGAACAGGTCCGGCTCATCAAATTCTGGTGATGTGAAGAAGAGCCCTCGTCCTGAGGAGAGGAATTGTGGAACCGAGACATCGCCTTTCTGTGGTCGATCAACCATTTTAGCGACAACCATTTTCTTGCCGCTCCTTAGGTCAACAAGTGCGACATCAGTTCGACGACCCTCGATGAACGTTGTTGCGAGATACTTGTTATCTGGCGACCAAGAGAACACAGGTGTGCCAGCGTCAAGGGCATTTCTGAAGTTGCCCCTGACCAAAAGTCGGGCACCAACTCCGGTGACATCCGAAACCCAGATCTCGCTGTCGCCCTTGTGGTAGGCGACCATTTTTCCATCTGGCGAAACAGATGCGCTGTGGACGTCAAGCTTTGGATCGCTGGCAAAATCCTTGATTACGCCATCAATTCCTACCGATTTGAGGTGTCGGAGCGTGCCGTCCATCGCAGTGTAGATTACGGTTTTGGCATCTAGCCACTGCGGATTGAAGTCTCGCATTGGGCTAGTGGTTAACCGACGAGTTGTCCCGCCTTTTTCGGGCAATAAGAAGATATCTCCCCGAGCATAGGCGGCAATTCTCTTTCCGTCGGGTGAAACCGACATTTGTTGAATCCCACCGGTTAGCGAAACCTCTTGCATGGGATTGATTCGATCGTCGTCCGGAACGGTTACGATGACTTCGGAAGTTGTTTCCGCAGCCGTGTCCAGTACCATGAGCGTCGACTCAAATTCGTAGGCTATGTACTTTCCGTCCTTGGTAACCGTAAGGTTTCGGCTAGTGCCATTTTTATGGTGGGTCAGTTCCTTGTCGCCCTTTCCGAGCCTCCATATGTTTGGGTATCCGCTTCGGTTGGTGACTGAATAGATGGTGCCATCGGGCATAACTTGCGGGGTTAGTTCGGTGTATTCGTTGTTGGTTAAGCGCTTATGGTTGGAGAGCGGAACGGTGTTATCGGCTACCCAGATCTCGGGAAGTGCAGAGGACTGCATCGTTGGCTTTTGCCATGACGTTTCTCGGTATGCACCTCGGTTGTAGTACACCTTTGTGCTGTCGGAGGAAACGTACGGAGCAAATGGAGCTTCAAACGTATGACTGGTCATTCGCTGAAGGTCGCCACCACCAGTTGGAACCCGGAAAATATCTCCTCGGCTCCAAAGGTTTGTTTGACCATAGATAAATCGTCCGTCCGGAGATACTGAAGTTGGGATTTCGGAACTGGAGTCATAAGTGACCCTTCGAATATCGGTTCCGTCTGGCTTCATTGTGAAGACATCGGTACTTCCGTATCGTCCTGAGGCAAAGGCGAGTCGAGATCCATCTCGGTACCAAACGGGTCGAGAATCTATCGATGCGTGGACGGTTAACCTTGTGGCCATTCCACCAGTTCTTGAAACGGACCAAAGGTCGTTCTGCCAACTAAAGATAATTGTCGCGCCATCGGGTGAGATGGCTGGGAACTGCATTCGTTTAATCGTCGAGGCGACACTGACTGACGCAAGCACAAGGGCGAGAGCACCCGATAAGAGCTTCATGCAGAAAGTTTAACCGAATGGGCGGTAGGATGAAGCAAAAAAAGACCCCAACCAAAAGGTTGAGGTCTCTTTTTTTCATTAACAGTTAAGATCAGAACTTAACTGAGAATTGAGCACCGATCTGGCTGCCCTTGATGACGCCGCCAACACTGCTACCAAATAATGGTGAGGTTCCTGCGATGCCTTTGATGTCACTCATTTGGTAGAACATCTTGAACATGGTGTTTGCACCCATGTCGTATCCGAAACCAAGAGTCGTGAACTTGAATTGAGGAGCAACTCCGTCAGCAACAAATCCACCCTTGAACTTGGTGTCTTCGTAGTCTGCCATCAGAGTCCAGTTGCTGTTAATCTTGAAGTCTGCGCCAAGAGTTGTGCTCTTAACGGCATCCTTGTTAGTAACTGACATTTGGTCTCCCTTGACATATCCGCCTCGAAGAGTGAGCTTGTCGCTTACTCCGTAATGACCCTTGATCGAAGTGGTCTTCAAGTCATTGAGGTTGTGATAAATGGCTGACTTGCCCCAAGCACCTGGTGCGAGGTATCCGTTGCCAACTTCTGAGTAGCCCAAATCAATTCCGAGCATTCCAGCGGTCCAGTTAACACCGAAGTTAGTTCGAGTGTTCTTGCTTCCGAAAGTAACATTGCTGCTACCAGCCTTGAACTGCGATCGTCCTGTACCAGCCATAAGACTGAGACTATCTGAAAGCTTGTAACCTAGGTCGGCTCCAAATACTTCGAGTCGGTTTGAACCAGGAGTATTTGCAAGTGTATTTGAATCAAAGTCAACGAATGAAAGGCCAAGGTGACCATTTTCGCCGATCTTGAATCCAAGGGTTGCACCCATGGTTCGAGCGGTGCTCAAGCTGCCTGGGTTGCCCTGTGCAGATTGTGGCTCGCCGATTTGGATTGGCATAATGCCATTTCCTGAAGTACCAGCATTGTTATTTGTTTGACCAAAGAACAAGCCTAGGTCGGTGTTTGCACCAAGACCGAACTTGAATGAAGCTCCGTCCATCGTGTATTCGCCGTTGTCCATTCTGTCTTGCGAGTAGAACGTTGTGGTGTCTGGTCGTTGAAGAACAAAGCTACCAAGCTTAAGACCTTGTCGGCCAATCTTAGCGTCGAAGTTCAATCCGCCAATTCCATCGTTCAAGGTTGCGTACAATCGGTTGAGATATACGTTGGTGTTATTGTTTCCACCGTTGTACATCGTTCCTCTTGAAGAAGCAGTTGAGGAGCCGTTGCTGAAACCAGTACCGTTACCGTTTCCGAGCATGTTTCCTACAACGATTTCGCCTACAACATTGCTTGCTGAAACGTTAAGACCCAATTCGTGAAGAACGGTCAACGAGTCAATACCTGCGCCGCTACCGGTACCTGCGCCGCTACCGGTGCTACCAAATCCACGGCCATCGCTGTTGATTGGAGTTCCACCAGGAAGGTTGCCCTTGAAGCCTGCACCCATGAAGAAGTTGGCATCGCCAGAAATCTTAACGTTGCCGTTACCAGCTCCGCCTTCAAGTTTCTTCAATCGAGCATTGATGTCCGAAAGATCTTTCTTCATTGATTCAACATCAACACCCATCTGAGAAAGTTCTTTCTCATAGGTTGAAGACATCTTCTTCATTTGAGTGATATCGTCGCCCCATGACTTCATGGATGACATATCTTTTCTGAGGCTCGCAACTGAATCTCGAAGAGCTTGTACTTCTGAGTTGTCGACTTGTGTACCGCCGCCGGTGCTCATACCATTGACCCTGGTTTCAAGGGCAGTGATTTGCGCGCCAAGACCGTCGGTGACGTTCTTGAGGTTCATGTAAAGAGCATAAAGAAGGCTCGCCATTTCGTAGCGGGTCATCATTCGCTTGCCTTGGAAAGTTCCATCAGGGAAACCTGTTGCAATTCCTTCCTTCTTAAGTCGAGCGACTGCTTCGTATGCCCAGTGTGTGTCTGCTACGTCTGGGAAGTTATCTCTTTGTGCAAGGGCCGGTGTGACCATTGCAGCGCTGAGGACTACCGAGATTGCATATTTGAACGTTTTGTTCATGTTACTTTTTCGTATCTCCTGTATTTCTTGATGCTAATCTTTCGAATGTTATTCGGCTCAGGAGGTCTTACACTTTCCTATGTTTCTTGTAAAACCTAGCTCCATTCGCCTAGCACAATCCGTGCGATCACCATCATCGGCTATTAGCCAACCTTATTATGGGCGCAATTAGACACATCCTGCAAGGAAAATGCTTCCTTTTTGGGCAAAAAGACTACGCAATTTTGCGTGATCCGTAATTTTGCGGGGTTTTGAATCTGAATAAGCCCACGGAAGCACAAAAAAAGACCAGGCATTTCTGCCCGGTCTTTTTTGATTTGGTCCTGAAGGATCAGAACTTAACGGAGTACTGGAACCCGTAGAAGGAACCTCTTCCTGTACTGGAAACAATTCCTCTACCCGAATTAACTCGATCCAAATTGGTATCTTGCCAGAAGATATTGAGTGATTTCATGGCACCCATATCGTAGCCTAGTCTGAGCGTTCGGAACTTACTTGAAGCGCCGTTTGCAAGACCAAGGAATCCACCCTTGAAGTTTGTATCTTCAAAAGTAAGATCTGCGTTCCACTTGGAGGTGAGATCAGTTTCTACACCAGCCTTCCAGCTTGTGTAGTTACCGACTCCAGCAATCGCTTCGCCTTTCTCGTACCAACCATGAGCACCAATCTTCTTGGTGAGCTTCAAGGAACCGCTGGCATTGTATGCCTTGGTGTCCGTAAGGTTTCGGAAGATTGAAACTCGACCCCAGTCGCCAGGAGCGACATAGTTGGTTTCAACATTGCGATAACCAAGCTTGAAGCTATGATCTTCGGTGTGACTGCCAATTGCAACATCCCATCGGCTGTTCGCGGTGTTAATAATCGTGTCCAAGTTTTGAGTATCTGAACCTAATTGCTGAGCAATGTTTCCACCGCCACCACCATTGGTAGTGAAACCTAAACCAACCGATTTTCCGCCGCCGATCTCAAGCATCATGCCGCCAAGATCGTAGCTAAGGTCGAGACCGTACACGTTCTGACGAGTGATGACTGTCGAACCAGGAGCTCTGCTAGCTTGTTGACGAGCTTTGATACCAAAGCCATTGCCATCGAAGTCAACGTATGACGCAGAAATCTTGCCTTTGTCTCCGCTGAAATTGAAGTCATAGGTCACACCCATCATTCGCTCAACATCCAATGTCCGCAACTGAATTGGCTGAAGTACCAAATCATCTGTGTTGGTTGCGTTGCTAGCTTGACCAAAGAACAACATTCCGCGTTCGCCGGCAAAGCCCATTTTCGCACCATCCATTCGGAAGGTGTGATCATCCCATCGACTGTTCTTGTAGAACGAAGTCGTGTCGGGTCGTTGCAGGATGAACTTGTTGAGTTTGACTCCTTGTCGACCAAACGTCACATCCCAAGGTTTGTACTTACCGGTTAGCTCATGAATCCAAACTGAATCGTTTGAAGATTGAATCCATTGAACACGTCCTGGGTTGTAGGATTGGTTTCCGAATCCATCGCCATCATTGGTTGTGTTACCGATTACGAATTCAGCCTTGTATGGAACCGTTGCCTTCTTGTCTTCGATGTTAATTCCGAATTCGTGAAGAGCGGTAAGACTGTCAAAGCCAGCGGCTTGGCTGTTTTGTGCGGAAACGAACATATTGTCTTGGTTGACAATGCCAAATGCTCGGTTGGCAGTTGCACCAGCTCCCATCCAGAAGTTTGCATCTCCTGAGATGTTGATTCCACCTGGAGCCATTTCGAGTTTCTTGACTCGGGCCATCACATCAGAGATGTTCTTTTGCATGTCTTTGACATCGACACCCAATGACTTGAGTTCGTTTGAGTATGCCGAAGACATTCTCTTAAGCTGAGCAAGATCGCTGCCCCATGCCTTCATGGTTCCAACATCATTCTTCATGCTTGAAATAGCAGAACGAATGTCAGAAAGATCTGGCTTGGTTGGCGCTTCATCAGGCTTGATGCTGTTGATCTTAGCTTCAAGAGCCTTGATCTTCTTTTCAACTTCTTCATCAAAGCAGACTAACTTGGCGTAAATCGCATAGACAGCAGATGCCATCTCATAACGAGTCATGGTTCGGTCGCCTTTGTATTCGCCGTCTTTGAAACCGTGGACGAGACCGCTCAGTTTAAGGCGGTTGACACTATCTGCTGCCCAATGTGAATCCTTCACATCAGGAAATCCGGTTTGAGCTATTGCTGGAACAGCAAGACCCAACCCAAGGACCGCAGACAGAGCGTACTTATAAGTTCGCTTCATAACTATTTATTCAGTTCTCCTTTTTCCTTTGGGGAACCCCATTCGAACTGCATAAACCGTTTTCTCACACTTTCCTATGTTACTTATGAGAAGCAAGTTCAAGTAGATTCGAAATCCAATATCCCCTGTGGCACAAGACCACAGACTCATTATTACTCTTTTGAGTCGTTCCTGGCAACTATACGAGGTCAAATTCCCTAGTTCAAGCTGAATCTAAGTTCATTTCGAGGCTTGGATATCAGCTAAAATCTAGATTCCCATGCTAGATAGAGAACTCATTCGCAAGCAGCCCGACCTTGTTCGGCACGGACTCCAACGCAAACGAATGGACTCATCAATCGTTGATGCATTCCTTGCAGCGGACACCGAATTTCGTCGAATCGCCACCGAAACCGGCAATGCTCAGGCCGAAATGAACCAAGCGTCGAAAAGCATCGGAATGCTTATGGGGCAGGGCAAAAAGGAGGAAGCCGAAGCCGCTAAGGCAAAAGCGTCCGAACTCAAAGGTCGTGTTGGAGAATTCGAAGCACAACAAAAGGACCTAGAAGAAAAACTTCATTCCATCGAATTGGAAATGCCCAATATTCCTCATGAGTCTGCGCCAGATGGCGACGACGAAACCCAAAATCCCGTCATCCGGGAGTGGGGCACAAAGCCGTCTTTTGATTTTGAGCCAAAACCTCACTGGGAAATAGGCGATCAACACGGAATGTTTGATGCCGCTAGAGGAGCAAAGATCACCGGTAGCGGTTGGATGGTTTATAAGGGAATCGGTGCGCGAATCCAACGGGCATTGTTCAATTACATGGTCAACTTTCAGACCGAGCAGAATGGTTACGAAGAGATTTATCCTCCGTTTGTGGTTAATCGCGAATCACTGATTGGAACAGGGAATCTTCCGAAGTTCGAAGACGATTTGTATAAGACTATTGACGATTTGTTCCTCATACCGACAGCAGAAGTCCCGGTTACAAACCTCTACCGAGACGAGATTCTGGAGGCGTCGCAGTTGCCCATTAAGCACGCTGCGTTCTCGGGATGCTTCCGACGAGAAGCAGGAGCGGCCGGAAAGGACACTCGGGGAATTCAGCGAATCCACCAGTTCGACAAAGTCGAGATGGTGAAGTTTGTTGAGCCATCAACCTCGTACGATGAATTAGAAAAGCTCGTTCTCGATGCAGAATCCATTCTTCAATCACTTGGTCTTCATTATCGAGTCATTGAACTTTGCACCGGCGATATGGGGGCAAAGGCAACTAAGATATACGACATCGAAGTTTGGGCAGCTGGAGTTCAGAAGTACCTCGAAGTCTCTTCTTGCGGAAACTTTGGTGACTACCAGTCTCGCCGAGCTAACATTCGGTACCGACCAGAAGTCGGGGCGAAGCCTGAGTTCGTTCATATCCTCAATGGATCTGGCGTCGCAGTTCCCCGGTTGTTTGCGGCTATTTTGGAAGCCTATCAACAATCTGATGGCAGCGTCATTATTCCTGAGGCACTTCGAAGCTACATTGGTAAGGACGTTATTGGATAACGATTGCGGTTGAAAATGCGGGACCGCCTTTCCTTCCGGTCCCGCTGATCGTAACACTTGCCTGATCAGATTCTGGGCTCAAATCCAAGATCTGGTCGAGATAGAGCTTGATTCGGCCAAACATCTTGCCGCGAAAATCGAGCCACACGAGATAGATGAAACGACGTCCATCGCCGTGGAACACAACCGACTCGCCTACCCAGTGATCTTCCCCTTTCCGGTTCTTGGCTCGGTCAAGTTGGACTGAAAACACTCCAATTGAACTCCTCACGTACTCTTTTTTCGTTTGGAGAACAAGTTGAATGGCCCCAAAGCCGAAACACTCCGTTGGGATATCTTTCATGGTAATTGAGAGATTAACCATCAGTAAGTGGCATTTTAGACCCGCCGGGCCACCGCATATCGAATGCTCTTTTCAACCCGCCATGCGATCAGACTCACGGGATCACCCTCGGTTTTGAGTTGCTTGATAACAGTCGAGGGATCAACTCCTGCTCCGCGTTGCTTGACTTCAAATACCCGAAGGTTATTCTTGCGAAGGAATTCTTTGATTCGTTTGAAATCACTCGATTCTTGGAACAGGACTTCGTAGGCTCGAAGCCAAGGACTTGAAACAACTGTCTCGCCGGTAAGGTATCCGGGAGAATCGCCGAGTTGAGGCAGTCCAAAGTTGCCCAGAGCGTGAGCTCGTCCGGCGGCAGGGTCGGAGTCGAAAATGATTCCCCACGGTTCATTGACTGCGTCCTCGATTTCATGTCGGGCTATGGCTTCACCTGTTTCGGCGTCCACAGCGAAAATCCCCGGTTCGACTTCTTCACCTGACCAGGCAATCGCCTCTCGACATTCGCCTCGGTAAGAAATGAATTCGATGCGCTGTCCAATTGACTCAAGGTATTCGTCTTGGAGCAACGGCGAAAGCTTGATTCCGGTTAACTTGCGATCTCGGGGAATTTCGAGCGGGTTTGGCTCGTATGTGCTTGGATCGATGAGACGCCTCCCGGCACTATCACGCCGGTCTGGGTCCGCCCAGATGTAAGGACAGTCGTCCGCAATAGCATAGGCAAGTCCATCTTCGTTTCGGATATCAACGCCCGGGCAGTTATGTCGCGCAACTTCGGTTCGCATTTCGTCTAGTTCGAACCCAGTGGCTGGACCACGTTTGGCCAGTGCGATTAGGTCCGCCCCAATGCCAACCGTCATGTCAACAACTTGTGTTCCAGCGGGAAACTTTGAGGCATGATAGGCGGCAATGGCTTCATGCGTCGCCTGTTCCAGTGCCTCCCGGTCGAACAACATAGAACCGGCATTGGCGAACTTGGTTTGGGCTTTTTTTCTTAGATCGAGTTGTAGAGACGCCCAACGAGCGGCTTCATCGCCAAATTTCTTTGCCAATTGCTTTGCCGACAATGTGCCAGCTTCGTTGAGAGCTTCAAACCAAGTCGGAGAAATCAAGGTGATACCAGTGTACTAAACTGGCTCAACCCAATCGTTGCCACGCATGAGAGCGACGCGTTCTCCACTTTGCAGGATTCCATCGACTTCAACGTTAGGTGAGCCAATCATCCAGTCCATATGAATCTTGCTGGTGTTGACGCCGGCGGCAAGTTGCTCTTCATTGACGAGGATTTTGTCGCCGAGAAGCAGCGCGGATGGTTGCAGCGCTGGGCCCGCGAAGTGCAGGGTTGAAGGAAATTGCCATGACGGATGCTATGCCCAAGGCCGAACCGCATCGCCTTACACTCCGGGTCTATTATGAGGACACGGATTTTTCTGCCCGCGTCTATCACGCCTCATATCTCCGGTTTCTGGAACGTGCGCGCACCGAATTGTTGCGCGAACTCGGTATCCATCAAGGCGCGCTGCATGGTGCCGATCAAGCCTATGTCTTTGTCGTTCGCCGGATGGAACTGGAA
>JBAXBU010000080.1:0-13700 GCA_037141835.1 Armatimonadota bacterium
GGAAGAAGATCGTGGTAGCCAAATCTTTGATCTGCGGGCAGTCATGAAGACAGGTCGATTGGATCTTGGTGGTCAGGGTTCTGCAATTGGCATCGAGTTGGCGAGGCTTTTGGGTCTCAAAGTGGGCGATAAGGTACGAGTCGTGAGCGCCAAACAAGTCGATCAAGTCTATAAAATCAATGGCATCTTTGATTCAGGAAACAAAAGCGTCAACGAAAGGTCATTTTACGTTTCACTAGGCAATGGTCAGAGGCTCAATGACCTAATTGGTTCTGTCAGTCGAATTGAGCTAAAAGTTCAAGACCCATTTGGAGTTGATCCAATTTCTGAAGTCATTCGTGGGGAAACAGGACTCAAAGTGGAAACCTGGAAAGAGGTCAATAGCGAATTACTGAGCGGGCTCGCTGCCCAAAGCCAGACGACAGACATCATTCGACTTTTTGTCATGATTCTTGTCGCAACCGGGGTCGCCAGTGTCCTTATTGTCAGCGTTATGCAGCGAAGCCGAGAAATTGGCATCCTCAAAAGCATGGGTGTCAGTACTGGAAGACTTCAAGGAATCTTTATTGTTTTGGGTAGCTTGGTTGGATTAAGTGGGGCTCTGATCGGCGTTGGTTTAGGTGGATCGATTGTCTTTCTATTGGCTCAAATCCCGGGTAACAGCGGGTTAAAGCCCGGATATGCTCTTCCGATTGCCTTACAATTCAGATTTGTCATGGAAGCTTTCGTCGTTGCGGCTGGAATCGGGTCAGTAGCCGCAATTCTTCCGGCACGCCGAGCTGCCCTCATGAACCCCGTTGATGTTATTAGATTAGGATAAAGAACCGTGCTAATTGAGATGATCGGAGTGAATAAGGTGTACGGGGGTGCGGTCCCATTTAGTGCTTTGTCCGACATTAATCTGACGGTTGATCGAGGCGAGTTTGTTGCAATCGTTGGACAATCCGGAAGTGGTAAGTCCACGCTCTTGAACATAATTGGGACTCTTGATCGACCTACCACGGGTAGCTATATTCTCGATGGAAATAATATTGCAGATTTGGCTGATGCTGAGCTTACTAAAGTGAGAGGTGAAGTAGTCGGCTTTGTATTTCAGTTTCACTATTTACTTCCCGATTTCACCGTTCTCGAAAATGTGCTTATGCCTGCATCAGGGACCAAGTTCCGGCCAACGACGACCGATCGAGAAGAAGCAATAAAATTGTTGGATCGTGTTGGCGTTGGAGATCAACGCGATAAGCTCATCACCAATATTTCTGGGGGTCAACAGCAGCGGGTTGCAATTGCGAGGGCGCTTATGGCGAGCAAGCCGCTTATCCTTGCCGACGAGCCGACCGGAAACCTCGATAGCGTCAACAGCGAGGAAGTATTCAAGCTAATGCGAGAGATTCATAGCGAGAAGAAGACCACATTTCTGATTGTCACCCATGACGAACGGATTGCAGATCGATGTGACCGAATCATTCGGATAGCTGACGGTCGAATTATCGAGGACAAGGCTGCTGTTAAGCCTAAAACTTAGTTGCCACCACCACCGCCGTTCACCTTCGGTCGACCCCCACCGGGCCCACCATAAGGTCTCGCGGCTCTTGCAGGAGCAGGTGGAAGACTTTTCTTCATTTCATCTATCTTGGCTCCAAGTCGCTTCGCGAGTTCGGGTTGCGAGGATAGCTGATCCTTTTGTTCGGTCATATCATCTTTGACGTTAAACAGGCTGCGTTGACCGTTTTGGAACTCAATCATCTTCCAATCCCCGTCAAACAGTGCGATATCGTAGCCTGCTACCAGGAAAGGGGTCCGCTTGGTTGCTTTTCCACTCTTTAAGGTGGACCATTGACTTACACCGTCAATATTTAATCCCTTTGGCATTGGTACGCCAGCTGCAGAGGCAAGTGTCGGAAAAAGGTCTTGAACGCATATGGGGTGAGAAAGTGCCTTGCCCGACGCAACCTTTCCGGGCCATCGTACCAACGCAGGAGTACGAATTCCACCTTCATAGAAAGTACCTTTTCCGCGCTTTAACGGAAAGTTGCTTCCACCTTCTCGACCGCCAGCTCCATTATCCGAGAAGAAAACGATGAGAGTTTCTTTTGCAAGATTCTCGGAATCAACGGCGTTAACGATGCGCCCAATTCCTTGATCCATTGCCTCAACTACGGCGTTATACGCGCCGTTTGTTTCACCTTTGTGCTTTTCGAGGAGTTCAGGAGTTGCAATGATTGGATCATGGGGAGCATTGAAGGCAACCTGCAAATAAAACGGCTTGTCCTTGTCCCTCGACTTCAACTGCTTAATCGCCTCGTCAGCTAAAAGATATGTCGAATATCCCTCCTCATTGATAGTTTGACCGTCTCGTTGCCAATCAACTCTTCCATTAGGGGCTGTGTGCTTGTAGTAGGCAACTCCCGAACTCAGAAATCCATAGAAGTGATCAAAGCCATTTTTCTGAGGCGTTGTCGCCACTCCTAGGTGCCACTTCCCAACGAGTGAAGTTTGATACCCGGCGGCCTTGAATGTTGACGGTATGGTTTGTAGCCCGGCAGGAATTCCGGGGTCTCTTCCATTAAGGGCATCCACAACTCCATAACGTCGAGGAATATTTCCACTCAGAAGTGCTGCTCGAGTTGGACTACAGACTGGATAAGCGTAAAACCGGCTCAATTCCGTACTTTCCTTTGCCAGCTTATCGAGGTTCGGGGTCGTCATTGTCTTTGAGTGAAAACCGACGCCGGCCCATCCCAAATCGTCAACAACGATAATAAGAATGTTTGGCCGAGCATCCTTCGCTACACCAACGAAACTAAAACTTGTCAGGCCAACCAATGCTGAAATCAAATCTTAGCCTTCCCAATATTAAATGGACATCCTGCAACGATGTTTGTGGGCGCATCGCTCAACTTGATTGGTCTTTCGGTGATGTTGTTAAGCTTAGAAACGATTGCCCCCAATTCTGAAAACATTGCTTTTCCATATCCAGGAAATGTTTTCAGAATTATTCCACCGGGACCAATTATCGTTGTATAGACGCTGTTTTCAGCTTGATAAGCAGAAATAATATTTAGGCTTGGGTCGCAAACAACAGGAAAGCTACTTCCGACTGCTTTAACCCAAGACTTGGCCTTTACATTGTCCGAATTGGTAACTCCCACGACTTGACATAAAGCTCCATAAGTCTTCTGTAATCGATTAAAGAATGGGGTCGCTTCTTTTGAACACGGACATTCAGGGTCAATAAAGAACAAGACGACTGGCTTCGACTTTGACAAATGAGTTAGATTGACTGTTTTGCCTAATAAGTCGCGGGAAACAAACTGAGGTGCAAGAGTTTGAGCTTGGCTGTTGGCTACATCGACCATTTCCTTAGTGACGGGGTGTTCAGTTTTCGCGCGGAAGACCACACTCCCTTTTGTATCACGCTTCACTTTTGTGGGATCCTTCACGACCAGAAATTGTCCCATTAACCCGCCATCTTCATGATTTGCCATATGACAGTGATACATGAAGGAATCGGTCTCACTTGCGAAGTCTTTGAACTGGGCAATAAAGCTAACTGATTCGTCCCTGGGCACATATACCGAATCCTTCCATCCTTTTTCGTACTCCTCGACTGGACCGTTGCTTCGCGAGACAATCTTAAATTGAACATCGTGAATATGAAACGAATGCCCAAAAATTCGATTGTTGGTTACCGTCCACTTTTCGACCGAACCTAATTTCACGACTTGATCGATTCGGTTCATCGAATAAAGTTTTTGATCAAATGCAAATGGCTCTCCAGGGTTGTTTGCTGTGATGTGGAGTGACCTTTCTTTCGAAATCTCCGATGGTTCGGGGAAGGTGTTTTTGGCGAGAACTTGTGGAATTGAAGTAACTGGATTTGCTGTCGTAGCCCCAACGTTTATGCGCAGAATTCGGAAATCGATATTGTTCAGATATCCTCCATTTGGTGGAGATGAACCAGCTTCTCCGCCCGGAAAACCAAACGGTTGATTAGAATTGAACGACATAAGGTCAATCTTATTTCCGACTTTGTCCTTGCTGAGGTCAACGAGAATTTCTACCCGTTCTCCGACCATCAGTTTCATTCGCTTTAGTGGGATTGGCTTATCTACAAGTCCACCATCGGTTGCAATTTGATAGTAAGTTCGATTGTCACTGAATCCAAGAATATATCCTCGCTCAATTTCAGCATTAAGAATTCGCAGTCGCACCCACTGGGAAGGAAGCTTTGTTTCTGGGTCCATGACACCATTGACTAATTCGTAATCGCCATATTTGTCGTTATCCCCATTGAAAGTAAATTTGTCATCGAGGGCAAATCGACGGCTGGTCAAGCTAAGTGGAATATCATCGACACCGTAGTTGCGAGGAAGGTTGAGCTTCGCTTCTTCAGAGTCGCGAATAATGATCAGTCCACCAGCACCAGAGGTCAATTGGTTTTGGGTTGTCTCGTGAGGGTGAGGGTGATACCAGTAAGTCGCCGCGTTATTTTCAACTGTAAACGACGGAGACCATGTCTCACCAGGTTTGATTAACTGATGGGGTCCTCCGTCTGTGGCTGCCGGAATATGAAATCCGTGCCAGTGAACCGTCGTCGGCTCATCAAGTTCATTTTTGACATTGATTTGAACTTTCTCTCCTTTTTTGAAGATGAGAGTGGGACCCCAGAAAGTCTCTTTGTTGTAAGCATAGGTTGGAGTCGTGGCTCCAGTCCAGAATGACTTCTTTGACTTATGGAGGTTTAGATTGAACGATTTTCCTTCAATTGCTTCAGGAATGAGGAGCGGTTGAAACACTCTTTTTGAGTTTTGAATGAGCCCCATATTGGCAACGAAGGCAATGAGAACTGCAACCATGATTAAGTCTGACTATATCCAAGGACTGTTTGAAAATCATTTGGTTTAAACCCCGAGCGAGTCATTTCTTAGATCCAGCAACTCCTGAACTAGAGGATTTCCAACTCTTTCTTCTTCGATTGACGTATAAAAAGTCCAAAGTTCAGGATTTGGAAAAGCATAAAACTGGACAATGCTCCAAGTACATTGTCGTTACCTTTCGATTTCCAAACGTAGAGAAACAGGCAAGCCAAAATCGGATATGCCATCAAGAGGATCTTGCCTTGAATCTCAATTTCGCTTCTTACTACGAGTATCGTGATTGCAAGCTGAATTGCTAGGACTAATGAAATAACAATCATGTAGTATTTCCGATCTCTGTAAATCGACCGATTTCTCTTCAAATCTGAGCTACGGAATCTATATCATACAGCGCATTAGCCAAGTAAGCAAGCTTAATTGGAAACTCAGCAAGGATCAGAACAAACCGCTAATCTTTCCTTGATCATCAACATCAATGGAGAAAGCGGTTGGGGTCTTTCCGAGACCTGGCATCAGCATGACATCTCCGCAAACTGCAACGATAAACCCAGCCCCTGCCGACAGCCTCAACTCTCGCACATGCAACGTAAATCCATCTGGAGCATTTTGCAAAGTAGGATCATCGCTTAAACTATATTGAGTCTTGGCTACACAAATGGGCAGTTCGCCAAAATCATTTTTCTCAAGCCATGCAAGATTCTTTTGGGCTTTGTCTGATAATTCGAAGTCCTTTCCTCCGTAAGCTCGCTGGACAATCGCGGTTAGCTTTTCTTTGAAAGTTGACTTCAGCTCATAAAGAGGGATAAATGGAGCTTTGTTTTCGGTAGCTTGGACAATTTCAGTTGCTAGATCTTCGCACCCTTTGCTTCCACCGCCCCACGGATTACAGGTGACCGCTTGAACTCCAATTGATTGACAATACTCTGAAAGAGTCTGGTGATCCGCCAGGTCATCTTCGGCTCGTTGATTGATTGCAACCACAACTTTAGGTCCATAGCATTGGAGGTGCTTGATGTGGCGTTGCAAATTGGCAAATCCCATGCTCAAATCCCCGCCTCCTTGGTGTTTGAGAGCGGCAATTGTTGCGACCAACACAATGGCATCAGGCCCCCTTCCGAGTTTTGGACAAAGGATATTGAGAAATTTCTCCGCTCCTAAATCCGCCCCGAAACCTGCCTCAGTGATCGTAAAATCCGCCATGCCGAGCGAGCACTTAGTACCAAGAATTGATGAGCAACCGTGGGCAATATTTCCAAAAGGTCCACCATGGACAAATGCTGCATTGCCTCTCATGGTT
Organism: Armatimonadota bacterium; assembly: GCA_037141835.1. Taxonomy (GTDB): domain Bacteria; phylum Armatimonadota; class Fimbriimonadia; order Fimbriimonadales; family Fimbriimonadaceae; genus Fimbriimonas. Next base: position 6,175 of record JBAXBU010000080.1, read on the forward strand.
TGAACCAAATTTGGTCTTATAGCCGTCGCCAACAAAGCTGCCATAGCTCCACTAGCTTTTAGCTGGGCAGCTGTAACTGGCTCCTTTTTGGTGTTTCGTCCGACAACAATTGAACCAAGTCGCAATTTCAAGTCGGAAAGGGAGGTAGCCAAACAAAGAATAGCCATGATCTCGCTGGCGGGAGTGATCACAAAGCCATCCTCACGAACGACGCCGTTACTTGACCCACCTAGTCCGATGACGATCTCCCGCAAGGATCGATCGTTCATATCAATAGTTCTTGGCCAAAGATTTTCACGAGTGTCAATTTGAAGTTCGTTGCCATGTTGCAGATGAGCATCAAGGACTGCGCTGAGGAGATTGTGGGCGGCTGTAATTGCCGGAAAATCACCAGTGAAGAAGAGGTTGATATCCTCCATCGGAAGAACTTGGCTATAGCCGCCGCCGCATGCTCCGCCCTTGACTCCAAAAATCGGACCTAGCGCAGGCTCCCGAATTGCCGGAATGGCATTTTTGCCAATGGATTGAAGACCTTGAGCCAAACCAACAGTGACTGTAGTCTTACCAACTCCGGTAGGAGTTGGACTCACAGCAGTTACGAGAATGAGTTTTCCTTGCTTTCGACTCGAAAAACTTGCGACTGCTTCGTGGGTTAATTTCGCTTTGAAGTGACCAAGCGCTTCGTATTCGTTAGGCTTCAGCCCACTTTCCACCGCGATCTCAGTAATTTTCCGAAGTACGGCTTTTTGGGCAATATCTAAGTTGGTCATTTTCTATTTCTCAGTTCCCCAAGATAGGGCGATCCTATTCTGACATTTGAACTTGGTGCTAAGAAATACATTTGGACCTAATGTTTATTCAAACTATCCATTGCCTCGACCACGAGGTCTGGGAAAGTACTTTTGAGTATTCGTTTTTCCATCAGGATCAATAAAGTTAAAGGTAGCCGTCCCGTCTTTAGCAACTGAGTATTGAATGTTATAGGTTTTGTTTTCCCATGTGAAAGTCACTTTATACGAACCGTCTGAAAGCTTTTCAAAGCCGTTGATTTTCGCGCCACGCAATGGCTCTCCGGCAGGTCGAACGCCTTGAGCACGAGGCTGAGGGTCAACCTGCCCGTCTTTGTCGACAACCTCACCATGAAATCCGCCATTGATATATGGATAACTCTTGGTCGAATGGTAGTGGTACTTACCGTCCTTCCCGACATGTCCGTTAAATTTGTCGAGGTCCTTTGGCGTTGAGCCGTCAATATCGGTCAAACCAAATATTGGGTATCCATCAAGTGCATATGCAATTGGCATCCCTTTGCCGACTAGCTTTTGCAAGTGAAGTGGTGCGATGTGATAATGATAGTCATCAGCCCGCCCGCAGTGGCCCCCAAATTCATCGAGCTCTCCGGCGAGAAAAGTATCAGTCCGTCCATCGTTCTTGATGGGATTAAAAATTGACACTCCGTTCGCCGCAATGGCAATTGCGCCTCGAAAGAAGTGATCCTTTGCTGACAATGGATTCACTGCAACCTTCGGAACGAGCGGAAATTGCCAGGCATTCGGTCCAACGTAAGGCTGTGGGAGGGGAACTTGCTGTTGCCAAGCCGTGATTCCAACCATCATTCGGTGATCCGGCATTCCGTCTGATTCGACATAGAAATTCTTCTCGTCAAATCGGGTTTTTACTTTACTTGCAAAGGGTTTAAAGGTGAGAGCAACCTCTTTTGCGACTTCATCTCCAGCAGATGCCTTGGTATTCATGGCGAAAACCTTATGGATCGAAGCACCACCGACCATGAATAACGCCGCAACCGCTAATGGATGTGAAACAAAATTACGCGAGATTCCCATATCTTCCAACCTATTGAACGATTCTAAGCGAGACTTGTTTAAAAAGGATTTGATTTTTCTTCAAATCCGAGAAAATTGCCAAGCATGTCAAACTGAATAGAACGGGAATGGACATGATTGCAGAAACCAAAACGAGAAAGCTGCAATTCATTGAGGCAAATAAACCCGCACTTGTTCTAGCACCGATGGATGGCATTACCGATGCACCGATGCGTGCATTTCAGGGTGATCGAGGCACATTTACCTATGGGGTGTCTGAATTTCTTCGAGTCAGTATCGAACCAATCCCTCTAAAGGTCTTTAAGCGAGATGTTCCGGAACTTAACAATGGTGGGCTAACCGAATCTGGTATGCCAGTCCAAGTTCAAATTCTCGGAGGAGATCCTGGCCGAATGGAGAAGTCGGCTCATACGGCTTTCCGGGCAGGGGCAAAAGCAATCGATATTAACTTTGGTTGCCCAGCCCCGACGGTGAACCGCCACGATGGTGGGGCATCTTTGCTTCGGGAGCCTTGCCGAATCCGCGAAGTCGTTCGCGCGGTGAGAGATGCCGTTCCAGATGAAATCCCCGTTTCCGCTAAGTTAAGACTCGGCTGGGATAGCATTGACGCAATTCATGAAAACGCGGCAATGGCTGCCGAAGGAGGTGCCTCTTGGCTGACAATCCATGCTAGAACTAGGGTTCAAGGTTATACGCCACCTGTATATTGGCAACCAATTGGAAAGGTCCGCGAGGCGCTCGGGATTCCTATTGTTGCCAACGGTGATATATGGTCAATTGAAGACTTCCGACGTTGTCAAGATGAAACAGGTTGTCTCCACTTCATGATTGGTCGAAGCGCACTTTCAAATCCGATGTTGCCATTTCAAATTTCTCAAGAAATGGGTCTTAGCGATAGCCCTGCCATCACTACAGATTGGATCCAAGTGCTGAACGAATTTATCAAATATCTTGATCCTCAGGATCAAACTCATCCTCACCGAAAGCTAATGCGGTTAAAGCAATGGATGAAAATTGCCAACAACTTTGGTGATTTTCACCAATTCGATGAGATCAAGCATGCAACAACTGTCGATGAATTCTTCGCGTCTCTCAGTGTCGCACTCAATCAATAAGGGCAGGTCATTGATCGAACAGCCAACTCTCCACCAACACCGTCTAATTTTCTTAACTGGTCTATAAAGGTTCCGAAGTGAACTTTTGGAAAGTATCCAACAGTAGCTGCACCTTCGCCAAGATCAACTACATGTGGCTTTCTCGAAATGTTCATTCCGTACTTCTCAATAAGAATGCTTGAACCAGGAAAGTTTCGCTCGCAGGTTCCGATCGGATCGGATTCCCAGGTGGCGATATCCTGTTCGCTAAAGCCGTTCGCCCTTAATGCGTTGACGACAACATGGTCGAGTTCAGGTCCAACGGGATTTGCAAGGTGTTGAACAGAGCAAACAATAGAATCTAAAACGTCTTCCCGGTCAACACCACCATAAAGTAGGCGCGGACCGTAACCTGAAGCCCATTCACGCCAAGGCGTCAAATCCGCGGGGCGCACGGCCACAAATCGAATTCCGTTCCGTTGACGGTGATATTCGCAAAGCTCTTCACCAACACGCTTAGTGAAACCGTACTTATCGTATTGTCCATGCCAAGCTTGTGACGACAGAAACACGAATCGGGAAATACTCTGGCTCTTGGCGGCTTGAAAAGCCCAAAATGTCCCATCAACGTTGAGCCTCCAGAAGTCAATTTCGGATTTTTCATTCGAGTGAATGCCGTGCCACGCTGGCAAATGAACGACCATATCGCATCCTTCAGCCGCCTCTTCAAGTCCAACGCCAGTCTGAACATCGATTTTGTGGAATGGAAGTTCAAGATCGGCGAGTTCTGAAGGAAGGGGGGCCAAGTCAGAAAGAACCAAATCGTGGCCAAGCTCCAATAGTTTTTTTGTTAGGCCCTTTCCAATGTTTCCACCGGCACCCGTCATCAAGATTCTCATTTTCACGATCGACCAGTTTACGCCTTTAGCAAGGCTTAAATCGTTAGCCCGTTCAACAATCCGCTGCCACAGAAATTTGGGTTTCCAAACTTGTCAATCCGGTGTCCAAAGCTATTTGCCAATGACATCAGCAAACGATTATGTGGCACATTCGCGTATTTGAGCGATCTGCCCATATCAAATCCAGCTCCACCCCCGACGATCACAAACGGGATATTGTCAAGCGTATGAGAATTGCCTTGCCCCAGTTCGTTGGTCCAAACAATTGTGGTGTTATCAAGTAGATTTCCAGAGCCATCAGGCTCTTTCGTTGACTTCAGTCGCTGAGCAAGATATGCAAGTTGTTGACAGTACCATTCGTTAATATTGGTGAGCTTATCTTGGGCCTCTTTGTTTGAATCTGGTTCATGCGAGAGATCATGCTGCCCCTCTTTAATCCCGAGCCAAGTGAAACGAGCCTGCCCGACAGAATTCGTATATTGAAGAGTTGCGACTCGAGCGGAATCGGCTACAAAGCTGCTCACCATCAAGTCAATTTGGAGTTTGCTTATTTTCGGAATATTGTCGTTATCCCGCCTAACTCCCGGCTCGATGACCGGAACTGCATGACCAATATCCGTTGTTCTTGCATTGAGAATTTCTTTCTCCATATCGCGAACAAGGGCGGTATGTTCGTCCAATAACTGACGATCTTCAGCACTAATTTGGGTGCGAACTTTAGCAAGATCGTCCTTGAGGTCATCGAGAATGCTCTTGAGTGACTCCTGGTCCTTCAATTGTCCATAGAGCTTGCCAAACATTTGATATGGAACATCAATTGGAGCAATAGGCTTGTTCGGACCTGCATAACACATTCGAGTCCATGTGTCGGCATGATCCGGAACCATAACACCGAATTCAAGCGATCCAAACCGAGTTCTCGTAGCCGGATTCTTCTGCAGAAAATTCTTGATTTCTTGGTCAATCGATATCCCGCTCGACCAACCTGCAGGAGTGTCTGAACCGCCCTGCACATTGCCAGGAAACAGTTCGGTTCCCGTCAATAGGCAACCGATGCCTCGCATGTGTCCATCGCCATCGCCCCGAATTCGATCACAGACACCATTCAAAATCAGGGTCTGTTTCTTAAAAGGCTCCAACGGAGAGAGGCTCTTCTTAAGATCAAAGTAAGGACCAACCGAGTCTGGCCAAAAAGTACTCGGCACGATTCCGTCCGGGCTAAACAGAATAACCAGTCGCTGTTTTCGTAATGGCTTTTGCAGAGTTAAAGCGCTCGGTAGGTTGCTAACAAACGGCAACATTGCCGCCCCAAGCCCCATGTCTCGAAGGAATTCTCTTCTGCTTTTACCATTGTTCATTGTTTTCCCACCGACTGGCTTATAGCTGACTGCACCGCGACTTGAGCCATTAGCTTACGAATACTATAACGGTTATCGCCAAAAGTTTGTACTAAACCCGGCAACATTCGAGGTCCATATGCCAAAACAGGTTGCTTCACCATGTGTTGGAAGAGCTTTTCGACAAAGGCACTCTGACCTTCATCACTTTCCACAATGTATTTGCCCAGATCGTTAACGTTGCTAAATTTTGCAAGCTTTCCATTTCTGGCAAGATAACTTCCGCTGGTGTCGATCGGCTTTCCACTTTCGGTGGCTCGCGACCGTCCGATGGCGTCAAAGCCTTCTAACGTAAATCCAAGTGGATTGATGATTCCGTGGCACGAGTTGCATGCGTCAGGCTTGGTTTGGGCTGCTATGCGCTCTCTGGTGGTCCACTCGGGATGCAAAGATGGAGAAGTAGGAGCAAAGGCGGAAGGCGGCGGTTGTAGAGTTCTCCCGAGTAGGCTCCGGACTATAATGACGCCACGATGAATAGGCGAACTCGTCTCAAGATAAGCGAACTTAGAGAGCAAATATGGTTGAGTCAGAAGGCCAGATCGCTTTTCTGGATTTAACTGAACTGACTGAAAGGGAGCGTCGACAGGTAGCGACACACCATAAATTTTTGCTAGCCGTCCGTTCAAAAATACGGTGGGACTTAACATGAGTTCTCGGTAGTCTGAATTTTGGCTCCAAGCGGTATTTTCCAGGAAAAGTTCAAACGAAGACCGGAGGTCTCTACCTGTATCGCCATCAAATTCCGGAAACAATTTTGTGCTTTTAACGATATCTGGCACTTCATCTACCTTTAGCCATGACATCAGAAACGACTGAAGTTTTGTCCATGCTCTGGGACTATTTACCATCCGCTCTGCCTGACGAAGGATCTGATCCTGGGTTTCAAGTCCTCCTGACTCTGCAAGCCTTAAAAGTTCTGGATCAGGAAGAGAGTCCCAAAGACTGAAAGCGAGTTGGGAGGCTATATAATATGCATCTCTTTTCGAGCTACCAATTTCTCGATACAAAAATCTTGGCGACTTCAGGGTAAGTAGAACAACCTTTTTCACCGCAGCTTCCGGACTCTTCGCCGAATCAAACTGCTTCTTGATGTACGTTTCCTCTATTGCCGGACTAATTGGACTTCGAAACGCTCGTTGCAAAAACTGTCGACAAAAATTTGTGAGCTTTTCGGTACGTTGACCATCATTATCCGGAACGCCAGAAACTCTTGCGAGATTCGATGAGACGAAATTTGCCACTGCAATGGCCGACGTAGTTGTTGCCTCGTCCCACTCTTTTGAGACTGAATTACCCCTTTCGTAACCAATACTTCGGTCATCAGGAGGAAAGGGAGTCTGAACAACAAAAGTGGGCTGGTTTACTTTGTTAAAGAGAAATCTATTAGGAACTGGCTCAATCGCAAGTTTCGGGCGACGCCAAAGGAGCGAAACTGAGGCAGGACCAGCGGGCTTACTCTTCTGCTTATCGGTATCGTCTACTCCCTGGTTTGCCTTAATAAAGTCCAGCCGCATCGGGTATGCCCGACCACCTACAAGAAAAATAGTAGCGCTAAATTCGGTTTGGTTGCCCGAGCGAATCATTCCATCAATTAATGGAACCTGAGCATTGTTCAGATAAAATCGGGTGCCGTGGTTAGACTTGACTACAAATTCGTACTCCCCAGTATCCGGAGCAAGGATACTGCCCTGCCAAAGAATTGAAAAGAAATGAGGGTCATAGTCACCAGCGGTTGGGGCGCCAGAACCAAAATCAAAGTTGATTGTCGAATCAGTCCGCTCGATCACCTTCTGCTTAAAATCATAATTTCGACTCTTGAAATATTCGGCTCGGAGTCCATTTTGCGCATCTGTTGGGACGGTTGCGTGATATCCACCAATAAGGTCCGCAATGGCATTTCGAAACTGTTTGACTGTGAGCCGAGCCAACGTTACGCGAGCCGGTCGGTTTTTCTCTTGAGCGAGGCCTGAGTAAAAATTGTTATACAAATAACTCGCCACCGGTTCCGCCTCGGCGGGCGGGCACTTCTTAGGTCCTGGAGGCATCGACTGTTTGATAAAGCTTGTTAGCTCGGCTACCGATCGCGAGCCAACCAGGGGCTTTTGGTAACCAGGTCCTCCTTGGGCTTTGTCGCCATGACAAGAAGCGCACTTTTGTTTATAAATGGCTGCGCCATCTGGCGGAGTTGAGTTCTTAGATTTTTGTTGAGCTTTTGCGGGCAACGCTAATGCGACAACAACAAGAAGAGTCGTACTGCCAATGGAAATGTATGGTCTCAAGGCTTCTTTAACT
>JBAXBU010000081.1:0-13456 GCA_037141835.1 Armatimonadota bacterium
TTATGCAACATCCCAGTTCAAAGTCATCATTTCGAACGTAAAATGTGAAGGTGCTATCTTGGCTCCTTCTTAATCAAGTTTCGGTCCCTGATTTTGACTTTAGTGTTCGGTCAAAGGAAGGTCTCGTTGTAAGTGCCAAGGGAATTCCAATTATTCGCGGGTCTGGATTCCAATACTATGCTCCGGGCTGGTCAAAAGGCTATTACAGTTCCCGATGGAGAGATCAGGCAATTCGTAGAATTGATGAAAATTCTGTCGAAATGAAATTTGATGAGGGCGGGGCTTCGGGAACCGTTACTTATAGAAGATCCGGAAATCGGCTGACCGTTGATTACGATTTTAATTGGAGTGGAGCGGACGCCGCGCTGATAGAGCTCAATCATGGGCTCGTCTGGGTTCCTCCCTTTCAAAATGGAACCATCAACTTATACGACCTTAAACGAACTCTGCCTCAACTTCCCCCCGTTGGCGGTTTGGATAAGCGAATTTTAGGTTCACCGACGAAGCAAACTCAATTGGTCGGGTCTCTTGCGACGATCACGCTTAACTCTTCGGATGGTGTGTCGACCTTTGATGGAAGGAAGTATGACCAGGACTGGGCAGAAGCATCTCCGGTTTATTGGCAAGGAAATCTGGCTTTGCCCGTGAGCAAAGGGACCACGTCTAAGGTACGGATCGAGTATCGATTTGAAGTCAAGGATCAGCCTAAGGTTGATCCAAAACGCATTAATGTTACGGCACTTCCGATCAATGACGCTTTGTTGCCGGACGAATCCATTCCTGAGCTCATTCCGAGTCCTAGGATGTCATTTCTTGACTGGCGAAATACGCTGACGATTAGCAACCTCTGGAAGCTTCCGGCGGGAAGACCGAAGTTTTTCGACCTCTTTCGTTCTGAACTTGAGAAACGTTTTGAGATGCCTGAAGTCGGAGCTTTAGAAAATCGGGTTTCGTTTGATGGCGGTATGTCGGACTTTAAGAAGCCTGAAGGAACCTACCACATCAAAATTACGAAGGATTCGATTTCAGTTTATGGTCAAGAGGTTGCAGGGCTGCGAAATGGAATTTATCGGCTTGTTCAGATGGCGTTCGTGAAGGATGGCAAGATTTGCCTTCCGACGGGAGTCATTGAAGACGAACCGCGATCTGATTTTCGCGGCGTTCATCTTTTTGTTGGTCCCCAGGCACCGGAGTTTCATCAGAAGCTTTGGACAAATGTCCTTCGCCCTTTAGGATTCAACAAAGTTGTCCTTCAGTGCGAGAGAACCGATTGGGATTCTGCGCCAGGCATCCATACGTCGATATCGATGAAAAAGGAGGACCTGGCGAAGTTGTTTCAATGGTATCGAGGAATTGAGGTTGAGCCTATTCCTCTGATCCAGAGCTTTGGGCACATGGGTTGGCTTTTTGCCAACGGAATGAACAAGGATCTGGCCATCAACCCTCAAGTTCCATACACACTTGATCCTCGGAAGCCAGGAGCAAAGGAGCTCATCGGAAAAGTGTGGGATGAAGCGGCTTCGTTGCTCAAACCACGAACCATTCATGTGGGGCTTGACGAAGTCGACATGCTGGGATTCCCTACCAAGAATCCGGCATTGAAGACTGAGCTGTGGCAAAACATGCTTCCGCATTTAGGTTCGGTTGCGAAACGAAACAACGCAAATCTGATGCTATGGGGAGATGAAGGACTTGCTCCTAGTGAGGCAATCGACGCAGCCAATGGCGATGATAAGGACAATGCGTTTATGAGACGGAAGGCAATCCCGAAAGGCGCCATAATTGCGGATTGGCACTACAAAGCCGATCAAAATCATGTTCCATTTTTGAAATCCCTGCAGAAGTGGAAGCTAGAAGGCTTTCAGCCGATTGCCTCGAGTTGGTATCGACCAGAGAATATTCGTGGTTTTGGCGTGGCGGCTGATGTTGAAAAGGCGGGAACGTTACAAACCACTTGGGCTGGATACGAAAGTAACGAGGTCAATATGTTGAAGAACCTCAAGCAGTTTTCAGCAATGGTTTTAGCTGGAGACTATGGCTGGAGCGGCAGGCTCGAAAAGATTGAAGAGTTGCCTTATGATCCGGTCCAGGTCTTTGGCAAAATGTACAACCCTCACCAATCTCCCGTCTCTAAATCTCGGGCACTTCTCTTTGGTCGGGGCGAGTTATTTGAGTGTGGTGGCGTTAAATTTTCGCAACTAGAAGGCTCTGCACTAAGGGGAATTTCGGCTACCAATGGCGCCAACACTGACCTTCTTGAGGTTGGTCTCAGTGGCTCAGCTAAGGAGCTAGCTGTGGCACTAGCTTGTGATGTTCCTTCGCCAACGGGCGAAGCGATTTCCGAGATGACCATCAGCTATAAGGACGGCACTCAAGATAAGATTCCGCTACTATATGGCTTGCACTTATTGGCCGCCGGAGAAACGGGGAGCACTTTTTTTGGAGAGAGAAAACTAGACAGGACTTGCTTCCGAGTCGCCCTGAAACCGAAAGAGCTCAAGGGCGTCTCGTTTCAGGCTCTCAATCGATATTCTGGCCTTAGAGTTGACGGCGTAACGCTCATTCCTATCAAAGGTAAGAAGAATCCTTCATGAGAGCAACCAGTTCTTTCACTCGTTGAGCATCAGTAGAAGGTGCGGCTAAGACAACGTCATCGGTCTGGACAATAATCATATTTTTCAGACCAACTGCGGTTAGCACGCTCTTGGAAGAGTCGTTGTAAAAGATACAGCCAGAACAATCCGTGGACGTAATCTTTCCGATCAAGACATTGCCATTTTCATCAACCGGCATCGTGCGGAAAAGCGAATCAAAGGATCCAACGTCGTCCCACGGGAATTCTGCTTTCACGACGTAGACTTGGCTTGCCTTTTCCATCAGTGCATAGTCGATCGAGATATTTGGAATACTCCGAAATTTTTCAACTGCTTCGGTTCGGTTTTCGGCTTGGAGGGCCAGGGCCATATCGTGGATAAGTTCAACTGCATCGGGTTGGGTGTCGCCCAATTCTTTGAAAAATGCACTTTGCGTCCAGAAGAACATTCCGCTGTTCCAATAGAAGTTTCCACTGGTTACGAATTCCTTAGCGGTTTCGAGGTTAGGCTTCTCACGGTATCGAGTCACAGTCTTTACCGAATCGCTCACGGATGCTCCACTTTCAATGTAGCCGTAACCAGTTTCTGGTCGAGTTGGAGTGACTCCCATTGTAACGAGTCCATCGGTATTCTCCGATAGAGAAAGGGCCTGATCCACGGTGCTGCGGAATAACTCAGGTTTTTCGATGGTGTGGTCTGCAGTTAAGATTGCGACCGAAACATCGGTCAATCCTCTTGCCTGAAAAGTAGCTGCCACCCAGCACAGACATCCTAGCGTGTTCCGTTTGTCTGGCTCAGCAATTACATTTTGATCAGGGACGATTTTGGCGGCGCGAATCGGCTCCTCAAGGTGGGTTGCGGTTGCGATGTAGACATTTTCAAGTCCGACAAGAGGCGCAATTCGATCGACCGCTTCTTGCAACATAGTTTTGTTAGGGTCAGTGAGGCGTAGCAATTGTTTTGGTCGTAACTTCCGTGAAAGCGGCCAAAACCGTTCCCCAGACCCACCCGCCATGATTACTGCAACTCGCATCTTGTAAAGATTATTGTCACATTAAAGACAAATACTTTGTAATATGCCAATAATCCTTAACAGTGAGCCACCGAAAACCCATTACAATCGTTAGCATGACTACCCTAGTTTCGATGATCTTGGCAATGACTTCGGCTTGTGGAAACTCTGAACCGGTTTCTCTTCAAGGAATTCGAACCACTAAATCGGTTGGGGATGCCAATCGTGTTTTAGTTGTCATGAACGAAAAGGATGCTAATAGCGTTCGGATCGCCAGTTACTATTTGCAGAAACGAAAGATTTCGCGGGATCAATTAGTCAGCTTGAAAACAAGTACGGCTGACGATATTTCACCCGAAAAGTACAAGACCGAAATTGAAGCTCCGATCAAATCGGCGTTGGCCAAAAACAAGAACATTGATTTCATCGTTATGACCAAAGGAGTGCCGCTGAGGCTGGTGGATCAGGGCGGCTATTCGGTTGACGCTACGCTTGCATCCATGGAGCTCAACTTTTTGCCGATCGGGCAAACACCGGGGAAATTTGGAATCACGGAAGGGGATGAGGAAGCAGCACTTAAACGATGCAAGAACCCGTATTTTGGTTCTAAAGAGCCGTTTTCGCACGCAAAGTTCGGCATGTATCTGGTGAATCGTCTCACCGGATATACCGTCGAAGATTGCTATAAATTGATTGACAATTCGATGAATGCTAAGCCTAGCAAGGCTCCGATTCTTCTTGACTCTCAACCTAAATATGGACCTGGTTCTGGCTACTGGGGAATGGAGTTAAGTCTGAACGAGGCAAACGACAAGCTTAGTGCGAAGGGATTGAACATCTATTACGAAAAGACGCAGAACTTCACCAATGGTGGAGAGCCCTTGGCGGGATATTGTAGTTGGGGAAGTAATGACGCAAGCTTCGACGCAAAGGCGTACCACGAGCTCAAATTCGTTCCGGGAGCGATTGCCGAGACTTTTGTTTCGACCAGCGGTCGGACGTTTGAGCCGACTACTGGTGGGCAAAGCTTGATCGCGGATTTGATCCACCAAGGCGTTACCGGAGTAAAAGGCTATGTTAGCGAACCTTTCACGGTGGCTTTGTGCAAGTCAGATATTTTGTTTGATCGCTATTTTAACGGCTTCAACTTGGCGGAGAGTTTTTATGCGGCAACTCCTTTGGTTAAGTGGAAAGACATTGTCGTCGGTGACCCGCTGTGCCGACCGTACAAGAAATAAGCTATAAATAGGGTCAGTGTTAATTGCGCTAGCTATTTTTGCGTTCCTATTAGGTTCAATTCCCTTTGGAGTGGTCATCTGTCGGGCAAAAGGCGTGGATATTTTCGCGGTTGGAAGCGGGAATATTGGGGCGACCAATGTCGTTCGAGCAGTTGGTCCTTTTCTAGGGTTTGTTGTCTTTTTTCTTGATGTGGCGAAGGGGATCATTCCTGGTCTTTTGGCTCACGCGGTGGTTTCAGACTTTCCGTTTGGGATTCACGGTCAGACATGGTCGTTCATTTTGGGCTGTGTTGCGATTGTCGGTCACATGTTTAGCCCATGGATCAAGTTCAAAGGCGGCAAGGGGATCGCGACTGGGCTCGGAGCGATGCTTTCGTCGATCCCATTGACTGGCCTTTTGGCACTTGCAGTTATGATTCCAGTTACAGCGGCTAGCCGATATGTATCGCTTGGAAGTATTGTTGCGGCAATTAGCACCATTCCGTTGTCCATTTTTGTCTCGAAAGACTCGCCCCAGGTGATTCCGATTTTGATCATTTTTAACATCGTGGTCATCGTTAAGCATCGGGCAAATATTTCTCGTATTCTCAATGGAACTGAAAGCAAATTTAGATTCAAAAAGAACGATGATCCTGCTGAGAAGCGTGATGAACAATTGTCTGATGAAGTAGTGAATGACGAAGAACGAAACGGTGATAATTATCGTCCTTAATTTGTCCACATGATTCCGTTCGCCGACATTCACGTGCCTTTGGGTTCTTTTTTCCCATGCGTGGTGTTCATAATTTTGCCTCCATTCATCATTTATCTGGTGAATCGGTCGGTCATGGGCGAGATTGGGTGCTTTACAGCGTTCATGATGGCATCAACGACGATCTACCTTTTTGCCGTTATTTGCTTGGTAGAAGACCCGTATTTACACTATTGTTCGTTGGTGGGAATTTTTATGCTCTTGATTGGGTTACCAATCATAACCTATCTCGCTGACAAGTGGGATGACAAGCAGATGGCAGCGGAGCAAATCAAGATTTGCTACCAACAAATTCGGCTTAATCCTCAGAATGGTTTGGCAGCGTTCAGGTTAGCTCAGCACATTTATAAGCGCGGTGAGGTTGATATTGCGATTGCGATTGCAAGTAGATCGATGCCGCAGATGGCGCCGAGTCTTTTCCGGGAAGAGCATAAAATGTATCACTTTTGGCTGAGTAAAGCGAATCCGAATGCGCCAAAGGAGATGCCATGTCCTGGATGCAAAAGAATGGTGGCGTGTGGAGCGCTAATATGCCCAATTTGCCTCGGAAACATTCACCTGGACCGAGTTCAGGTCTTTACGTTGTCCCACGTTGTTCAGACGCAAAAAGTCATTGCCGTTTGGGTAACCATCATTATCTGCCTGATCGCTATTCCAATGCTTGGTAAGACGAAACCAATCATCGCCGTGCCAAGCATCATTGCGCTTATCGGGGTTGGAATTGGCTCGGTGGTTGCGGCATTTAGCCAGAGGTTTGATCGATAGATGAAGCGACTTGATCGGTACGTTTACCGAGAAATGATCCCTGGATTCCTAATGGCGGTGCTTATTGTCGTCGTGATGTTTCAAGCCAACTTTTATATGGCGCTTGGGAAGAATGATTTGACTCGAAACGTGCCGGTTAGCGCGATTCTGAAAATTCTCTTTTTGGAGACGCCTGGTTTCCTTATCCAGACTCTTCCGATTGCAGTGTCGTTAGCGGCTTCTTTAGCCATGTCAAGGCTTGCGAGGGAATCTGAGTTAACCGCGTTTCGGAGTGCGGGTGCTCGGATTATGCGGGTTCTTTTGCCGGTAGCGATATTTGGAGCCGCAATCGGCGGACTCGATTATTACATCACTGATCGTCTCGCACCGCAGTGTGCGAAGGCAAGCATGGAGCTGAGAACCAATGTCAATATTCTTGCCAGCGTTGGTCAGTTCATTACCAATGTCCAGCTTAAGTTGCAGACTTATACTGTCAATATTGGATCCGTCACCAAGGATCCGGGAAAGGAGGAAAAGCTAGTCTTGAAGGATATTTTGCTGATTGAACGCCCTGAACCAGGTGAAGTGACGGCGATCGTTGCGCCTGATGGCACTTATCGGCAAGGGCTATGGACCTTTAGAAACGCCAAGACATTTAAGTTCCATTCCGATTCGAAGTCGAACGATGTTATCGAGTCTAAATATCTTAAGATCAACCAAAAGATTGCGATTCGAGACTTATCGATGGCTCCGGAACCAGAAACTTTAGGGATCCAGGCGACTCGACAAAAGATTAAGGATCTCGAAAAGTTAGGACAGGACACTCGGTCATTACAAATTTCTTACCACAACAAGATCAGTACGCCAATCATGTGCCTGATCTTCGCTTTGGTGTCGCCGATCTTTTCGATCAAATTTGCAAAGCAAGGTGGCTTTATTGGAGTCGTAATTAGCATGGTGGTGATCATGCTCTACTTTAATGCTTGGGTGATTTCCACTCAGATTATCGGGAAGGATCCTCATGTGAGTCCTGCCCTTGCGGCTTGGCTGCCCAACATAATCTTTATGGTTGCCGGACTACTCGGATTACGGAGCCTTGAATGAAATTTGCGGCAATTGCGATTGTTTTGGGAGCGGCTGGCGCAACTCAGGCTCAGGTCTCGGGATTTTCGGACATGTTTCGGATGCTGAAGCGTGACGGCAAGTTATTCTACAAACAAGACCTTTCGGCTGAACTGAAACAGCCCCCGCCCAAAATTTCGCCGATGCCGGCTCAACCGGATGACACGAAAGTATTAGAGTTGGTTCACTACGGTGAGATCACGGTCAAAGGAAGTCAAATTGAACTTTCCGACGGTGCAGAAATTCTTGCTCGAGGGTTTCGTTGCCTTGCCGATTCGATCAAAGGTGATTCCAGTACGGAAATCTATACTTGTTCGGGAAATGTTCGGATCATCGGGGTTGACGAGACGATTTCTGGGGAATCGGTCACGATCAACCTCAAGAATAAGACCTTTTTTGCGACTTATGGGAAGGCTCAGATTAAGCCAAACCTTTTGAATAATCAGTTGAAGAGTGATGCTTTTCTCTCGGGGAAAGAAGCATCTGGCAGCAGCAAGAAAATCTTCGGCAAAGACACGCAATTTACGACCTGCGATTTTGTCGTTCCGCACTTTCACCTTGATGCGCAAAGCAGTACGATTGAGCCAAGTAAAGAAGCTATTTTGAAGAAAGTCAAGATCGTTGTCCTTGGGAAAACGATCGTAACCATACCTATCTTGTGGATACCCTTGGGTGAACGCAGTTTCAAATACTTGCCGCAGGTAGGTCAATCGGCCGACGAGGGCTTTTACGTCAAAAACATCTACGGATTTCCGATGCGAGGAGAAGACCGCGGCGCAGTTCGGCTCGACTACATGTCAAAACTCGGAGTCGGGATTGGAGCTAATTATTATTATCGAAATGCTTCGATGAACGGGGTTACGAAGATTTATAGCGTGACCGGAAATTCGAAGACGACGACGATCAATAACCAGCATGAACAGCGATTTAAGTGGGGCAAGCTTACGCTGGACAACGATATCCAGCAAAACAATTATTTGACCGCACCCAGTTCAGCTTTGGTGAGCACAAGAGCCCAGCTCAAGTTTCCGCGGTTTACGACCCTTACCTTTAATCAACAAAAGCAGTCGAGCTCAGGGTTTAACAACTCCAACCAAACGATTACTTTAAGTGATGCTCGACAATGGGGCAAGACTAGCACAACTGTTGATATGACCCTCAATCGAAGTGGATCTTCTTCCGGATCAACTGGATCATCTAGACAGACCATGGACCTTCGGCTTTCGGGAAATCGCGATGTAAAGAAAGGGGTCTTTTCGCTTGAGTACCAGCGAACTATTCCGATTGGTGAAGTTACCAATTTCTTCCCGAGTTCGGACAAGACTCCTGTTCTTTCATTTCGAACCGATTCAACCAAGATTTTCGGTGCTGACTCTTTCAAAACCCTGCCCTTTAGGACTGAGTTCAGCGTTGGCGAGTACTTGGACCCAATTCTCAAAAGGCGGGTGAGCCGGGGGATGTTTGATTTCAATATCAATCGAAGTATCCGAGATAAGGGTCCTTGGAAATGGGACTTTAATGGTGGCTTTAAGCAGAACGTCTACTCGGATGACACCGCTCAGTACCGAATCGCAATTGCCAGTGGAGCCTCGTATTCGCTTGGAAAGAAGCTAGGTATCAATTTCCGTTATTCGTCGCTTCGTCCGTTTGGTTACAGTCCGTTAGCCATCGACCGGACTGGAACCAGCGACATGTCCACTATGGACCTGTCGTTCATGAAGAATTCAAAGTCAAGCTTTGGAATTCAGACTGGGTATGATTTTGTCCGCAGCGGAAAAGGTGAAATCGCCTGGCAACAAGTTGGTTTGCGGTCCGAATATCGAGTAGGGAGCGCGTTTAGCTTCCGAACTCTGTCGACTTACGATACGTTTAGAACGAAGTGGAGCAATGTCCGGCTTGATTCGGTTTGGCAGTCTCCGTTGTTAGTGGCTTCGGTTAGCGCTCGATATGATGCGATTCAAAGTAAGTGGGCGTCGGTTAGCGCATTTGTTGAAGGCATTGAAATTGGAAAGACGAAGTTTGGGACTGCGCTTAACTACAATGGGTACACGAAGAAGTTCGACTCGCAACAGTACAATTTTATTTACGACCTTCACTGTGCGGAAGCCGTGTTTACGGTTTCTGACTTTGGCTCGGGATTTCGGTCTGGTCGAGAAATTGGATTCTTTATTCGTCTGAAGTCGATCCCAGTTGATTCGGGATTTGGTCGAGGCCGACTTGGAAACGCGCTCGGGTCTGGATCGGGAAGAGACTTCTAGCTGCTCGCGCTTGAGTAATGTTTCATTGAGTAGCGCCACCAGAACCGGCTTAGGAAGAAGAAGATAGTTGCAAGGACAATTGCTTCACCTGCCACACGAAAGCTAGGCTCCCTGACCAACTGAAGCGCCGGGAAGTAGGCGAAGAAGGCGACCGGAAGGATGAAAGTTAAAAGGTATCGCAAACCGGTTGGGTAGATATCCATTGGGTAGCGTCCGAGCCCGGTGAGAGTTTCGCCTAGCACCCAGAGGTTATCGATCCGGATGAAGTAGATTCCGGTGGTCATGAGCATCAATTGGAAGCCGTAGAGGTTTATTACCGCGCAGACGATGCCCACAACATAAAGCAAAAACTGGATGGCGGTTGGATGGAGACCAAGAAGTGAAATTGTGACGAGGACGACTCCGCCGAGGAAGGACCCGATCTCGGCAAAGTTGAACTTTCGCATGCTGATCCAGAATTGGGAGTCAACTGGCTTGGTGACGATGAAGTCGAGGGTGCCTTGGCGAACGTGATTCGGTATTTCGAGGATTGATGCGGCGAGGAGATTGTTTAGCGAGCTGACGATGTAGAGCGTCGCTCCGAGGATTTGGGCTTCACGGCGATCCCATCCGGCAATGGTTTTGACATTGGCGTAGACAACGAACAGGACGACGAGGAAAAAGCCGAACCAGACGGTGTTCTGGAGCATCTTGGCAATGAAATTGACGCGGAACTGGAGCTCTCGTGAGAACGAGCTTTTGAAAAACGTTCGGTAAATCCTCCAGTAGTGTCGCACTGTTTTGAAGCATACTTTGAATCGTGGAGCTTTTGAAGTTCTTGATAGCGAGCTTGTTTGCAATTGCAGCTTTACCTTTCGGTGCTGCGATTTTAGTCTTACTTAAAAAGCAATTCGATTCAACTTTGAAAGTTGGACTTTCTGGCCTGATTGGCATGGGAATGGTTGGAACCCTTTTCGGAATACTGTTCTTGATTCCAGGCACGACAGTTAGAGGTGGAATGGCATCTTTTCTGACCACGAGTGCTATTCCCGCGGTTTTACTTTATAGGAGTAAGTACCTATTATCGGTCCAAAAGTCAAAGCCGAGCCTCATTCTTTTACTAAGCATCAGTCTAATTTTGCTTGTTCCCCTAGTCGGGGTTTTAACTCCTTCAACGTCCATGGATTGGGATTCCATTGCCTATCACCTAGCAGTTCCCAAACTTTGGGTTCAGCAAGGACATGCTGGTTCAATAAGCTACATCCACCATAGTAACTTCCCAGGTGCGGTTGACTCGTGGTTCACCATTGGAGAGCTACTCGGCGGGCAGACGGCAGCAAAGACCTTCACTTGGTGGTTTACGGTTTACGGCGCCATTGCGATTTTTGGCTTTATCAAGGATCGGTTCAACGCGACTTCGGCATGGCTCTGCGCAATCGCATTTGCCAGTATCCCGATGGTGATGTGGGAGTCGGGGACGGCCTATGTAGATGTTGCGAATGGGTTGTTTGC
Organism: Armatimonadota bacterium; assembly: GCA_037141835.1. Lineage (GTDB taxonomy): Bacteria > Armatimonadota > Fimbriimonadia > Fimbriimonadales > Fimbriimonadaceae > Fimbriimonas. The sequence goes on from JBAXBU010000081.1 coordinate 11,211, forward strand.
CGGGTTTGGATTTGTATTTGCGGCTCAGTACGTCGAGAAGCGAAAGAAGTCGGATTTGATCCTTGCCGCCGTTCTTTTATCGTTTGCAGCGGGATCAAAGTACACCGGTTTACAAGCGATCTTTATTGCTTCGCTCGTTGTCTTGCTGCTTATTAACAAGGCTGAGAAGCTGGGCGCGGTCAAGATGGGCGGACTTGCGGCGGGCCTCTCGAGTTTTTGGTACATCAAGAACTGGATTCTGGTGGGCAACCCGGTTTACCCATTCTTCTACTCTGTTCTTGGTGGCAAGAATTGGGATACGTTCAACGGACAGATTTACTCTGATGAGCAGAAGACTTTTGGTTATTCGGGGGCACTTAACCTCGGACAAAGTGTCCTTGGATTAATTACATCGCCCGGGCGCTTCACCAATCCTTCTCCTACTTCGGGTAGCGGATTTGCGTTTGTCTCTCTTGGTTTTGCCGTGTTTGTTGGGGCCTTGATTGGGATCATCCGAGGATTGGTCAGCAAATTCGACCGCGCCCTATCCCTGATGATCTTGCTTCAACTTCTGGCTTGGTTTTCCCTTAGTCAACAGAGCCGATACATTTTGACGCTGGTCGTGCCGATGCTTTATTTCTTTGCTAAGGCTCTAGACTGGAAGCCAATGGGCAAGTTTGTGATGGGTTGTCTTGCTTTGCAGGTGGTGGCTTCGCTTTGGATTACATTTGACAAGAACGGATTGGTGGCGGAAAGGCTTCCGGTGCTGATTGGGGCGATCACACGGGACGAGTTTCTGGGCGGATATCAGCTTGAAGATGGATCTTCGGTGCCTGGGCACGTGGAAACCTATACGCTGTCCAAATTTATTGATGCCGATAGTTCGGTAACGAAGGTTGCTCTCTTTGATGAAGTCTTTGGCTATTACTTGAATAAGCCTTACTTCTGGGCGGGGCCGGGGCATACGACCGAGATGGATTATGAACGTGTTTCTACTGCAGATGAGTTCGTAGCAAACCTCAAAAAGCTCGGGATTTCGCATGCTTACGTAACCAATAAATACATTCGAAATACGGAAGAGCAAACGATATTCGAACGAGTGACGGGCCTGAGTGGCTCCACTCCGATACCTTACACTAGCGAAGAGCGGACGAAACGAATGGATGACCAGCGGACCAAATGGCGAGTTCTTTTTGCGGAAGCTATCGCTTCCAAAAAGCTAAGCCTAGTAAAAGCATTTTCGCGAACTCGATTTCTGTATAAAATTGAATAGCTGGTATCCTAATTAGGCTCAAAGACGAGCAAAAAAAGAACAAAAGGCATGACACAACAGTCCGGCTCACCTAGCTCGTTTTCACCAAACCAAATCTCCGAAACCGATTTCGAGAAACAACGCGGAATTAGTCGCGTAGAAGTTCGGACGGGTCTAACTCAAGTTCATGTGCTTGACCTTCCCGAACCAATTTCCAAAAGTCGACTTCGGGTTTTGGATGCCGTTGCCAACGCAAGCATTAGTCTCGACTTTTTGAAGCTCACCCCGAACGGAATGTCGTTCATTGTGCCTTCTGAAAATACCGAGCAAATCAGCACGACTTTAGCCAAAGAAGGGGTTAGTAATCAACTTGCGACGGGCAGAGGGATTGTTCTTGTTCACGCCGTGAACATGCGAGACGAAGAAGGAATGATCGCGGGAATACTTCGTCGGGTTATCGAAACTGGGATTTCGATTGATCACGCGTCGGACATGCACGATCGAATTTTGATTGTTACCGATGCGGCTCAGGCTGAACGATTCAAGACACTAATTGAAGCAGGAGAAGCCAATGTCTAAGGTTAACATCATGAAATTTGGCGGCACCAGTGTCGCGACCCCCGAAGCCCGAATGATTTCGGCAATGCGAGTCATCAGTGCCAAGGAAAAAGGATTTCAGCCGGTGGTGGTTGTCAGTGCGATTGGACGAAAAGGAATGCCGTATGCAACCGACACGTTCATCAATCTTTTGAAGGAGATTGACCCGACCGTTGAGCCGGATCCGCGGGAACTCGATTTGCTCATTGCTTGTGGTGAAATCATGAGTTCGGTCATTTTTGCTCACACCCTTAAGACGCTTGGTCATACGGCGATGGCGTTTCGCGGTGGACAAGCAGGAATTCGAACCGATGGCGTGTTTGGAAACGCCAGAATCGTTTCGATCAACCCGAGTGCCTTGTTTAAGTGCCTTGAGCAGGGGGCTATTCCGGTCGTCTGTGGTTTCCAAGGGGTCTAC
>JBAXBU010000082.1:0-13296 GCA_037141835.1 Armatimonadota bacterium
GTGTATTTCTTGCAGCAGCAAGGCGTCACTCGCTTGGATGTAGTGAACTTTATTAGCCACGGTGTACGTAAAGATCAAGTTGAGAGTGCGAAGCCTGCTGAGGCCACCCAAGAGACCGAGGATGCATCATCTGGCGGCAAGGAGAGTCCTTTAGAGCAATACACCCAGAACCTCAACCAGTTGGCCAAGGACGGCAAGATTGATCCGCTGATCGGGCGTGAGTATGAAGTCGAACGAAACCAGGCGGTCATTATTTGCATTGATTGCGGCCGACACATGATGGCTGAGATCAATGGCGTGAGAAAGCTTGACCTTGTCTTAGACTCAATACTGATGATGATTCAGTCTGCGATTACCGCCGGAGACAATGTTGGACTCTTGGCATACGGCGCGGATATTATTCGATTTGTTCCGCCGAGAAAAGGACACCGACAGCTAGGTGTTCTCCTCAATTCGATTTACAACTTGGTCGCCGAACCAGTCGAGTCTGATCCAATCCGGGCATTTAGCTATTTGGCATCTCGCCATAAGCGCCGATCTTTGATGATTAACTTTACGGCAGTTGAAGACCGCGACCAGGCTCAAGATGTGATTCAGTCATTCGGAACGTTCTCACGGAATCACATTGCGCTATTGGCAAACATTAACGACCCTCGGTTCAGGGAGATCTTGCGAGCTCAACCAGAAGACTCAGATTCTTTGTTTAAGTACGCGAGCGCTCACTTCTTGACTGACGAACGCCGCCAAGCGGCGACAATGTTGCGAACCGTGAATATCAATGTCTTGGATTCTGAGCCTCAAGATTTGGCTCGCGACTTGGTTAACTTCTACTTGGATGTCAAGTCTCGCGGCAAGCTGTAATTGTTTTTTAATTATATTAATCAAAGACATGATATGATGGTCTTTACATATGGTATTCCAATCAAAAACTCGCAACGAATGGAATAGTAGCGTAGACTTTTTCTTCGATAAAGCACTTAAGGTATTGCCACACATTTTGGCGGTCGGTCTTATACTTTGCTTTGTGCGAGAGCAGTTCGGGGGGGGGGGCACGAGCGTCCTTTCATGTTATTTGCCTAATTTCGGCAATTGTTCTGGTCAAGCAACTTACCGTTGGTGCCCTTGAATATTTAGCGTATTTCGGTGTTGCTCTAGGATCCTTTTTCATATGGAAGATATTTGGATTGCAAGCGAATTGGTGCGCGTCATGTGATCCCACAAATAAACTAAACCTGCTAATTCTCGTTGGAACCACCATCTACCTAGGGAGTTTGTTAGCTATCGTGCCATTTAACTTGCATTTGGCAAAAAATATGGGTTTATTAGTTTCTGTGGTGCCGTTTGTCCAGATACTACTTCTTCTCATTCATCCCAAAGTCTGCCCGCCTTGTATCACCTTAGGGGTTTTATCGATTATTTGTTTTGAATACGTTAGGGTGCAGAGCTTAGCGAAATTGGATGGCTCCAAATCCTCAAGTTGGCGGTTCGCTTCGGTTGTTTCGATATTTTGTTGTTTGCCGCTATTGGTGTATTCTCGTCAGTCGCACTTGATTGAGAACATTAAGCCCGTGGAAGTTGGAACTAAGTTTCTCACTTTGATCCCTAGAATGTCTGCGAACAAGCAGGAGAAACTTGGCAATATCGTCTTAGCCACTCTGCCCGGTTGTAGCTGGTGCGAAAAAGCCAGATTAGCCTTAAAATCAAATTCCGTGAGCTTCACGGAAATTTCAGTGGATGAATTTGAGTCCTCAAATCAACATACAATTCCTTCTACTGCTCCACAAATATTTGTCCTGAAAAATGGCGTTATATTGAAGCATGTGGTTGGATTCGACCCAAAAGAAATAGAAAATCTAGGAAAACAATGAAAATAAAGAGTCCGGCAATTTACATAATTGCGTCCCTCGTCATAATGTCGGTTAACGCCTTTCAAGAAGCCCGAGCGTCGTCAGCAACGGTTTGTAACCAAACTAAAATTGGTTGCGAATCATGGAATACACAGAATAAGAAGTGCCCCGATATCTTTGCCCATAACTTCAAGAGATATGCTACGAAATCCTGGACGTGTCCAGCTGGTGGTGGTGCGCCGACCGGAATAGACTGCCCGACACCAACGGTCCCGGGCGGCGAAGATTGCTGCATCTGGGAGAACACGATAGGTTGTGCTGATATTACACCAGTTTGCCCCTGCCCTTAGTTGTCCTGGGGACTATGTCCCCAAGTTTATATTCTAAAAACTATGACCATTCCAGCTTCCCGCCGAGATACTGTCCTTTATGTGGTCGCCTGCATTTTTCTGGCCTACTATTTGTCGGCGATACCAATTTTTCTAACTGGAAATTGGCTAAACAACCTAAACCCAGTTCGAATTATTAGCGCAAACCCGCTTTTATTGCTCGCGTTACCCTGGGCACTGATTCCTCATCGCAATTTTGTTGTTGCATATTTCTGCGTTGTATGCCTAATCATGTTAGTATTTAACCAAATGTCAGGCGGCTGGGTTGCCGTAAATGTCATTTCCAAAAGTGGCTTTGGAGTTTTTGTCCTCCTGTGGTTAGAGACGGTCTTGCCAGCATTTGTCGCTCCTGCCATTCTCTCCTACTTGCTGTTAAACTGCGACAAGTTTGGCCCAAAAATTATACGAGGTTGGAGTGAAAGTGAAACAAAAACAGTCTAAGGGAGTCGCGCTTGGATTTACATTAGTTGAAATTTTGGTTGTGGTTGCAATTTTGGCAATCCTTAGTGGATTGATTTTTCCGACCTTTGCATCGGCAAAAAGGCAGGCGAAGATTACGGTTGCACATTCAAATTTGCGCCAGCAGTTCCTGGTTCTAGAGATTTATGCAGGCGACAACGAGTCTACTTACCCTGACTTTGATGTTGTCAAGCAAGACAAAAAGATGCAATTGCCTTGTTCACCTTTAGACACTTGGGACACCAACTGTTGGGGGCGGTCAGCGCCGATGCTGGGAAGTTTTGGATATATCGTTCCAATGAAAGAGCTATTTACCCATGAATTATTTCCTTCTGGGACAACGATGCCGATCTTGTGTGACGCATTTAGCTCTGACTATCGCTTAGGAAAATTTGATGGCTTTATTCCAGATATTAATAAATGTGCAAGTAACTGGACCTGTGAGGTGCCGGAGAAAGTATGGTTTGCATTCACTGATGGTTCAATTCGAATCGAGAGACATAGGGCTCCACCAACTAATGGGGCTGACGCAGCGATGGCTGGATTGAGAGCCCTTTTTACGTGGCATAGCATATTTATTGATGCTCGGGCTCCAGCCTTCCAATAGACCAATGATTCCCGATTTGGTTAATTTCTACTTGGATGTCAAGTCTCGTGGCAAGCTGTAGGCCCAGTTCCCTTGACAAAGATAACAGTTCTCTGAGGTTATTTTGGAAATGCTCTCGGTGGCACAGAGGTTGCTTGACTATTCTCTGAAATGAGGGGAAACTGGACCAATAAAGGAAAGACACCGAGCAATTCTCCAACCACCGATTTTGGCGAAATCTATCCGATTCTCGAAGAGGAGTCGGCCCGCAAAAGTGCATCAATCGTCTGGCCAAATAGGGCCAAATGTGCGGTTAGCTTTGCCTACATCGGTGGGTTACAAGAACACGCAGATTTGGCTCCGCCAGTTCTCGAGCAACTCGGATTTCGAGCTAGCTTTTATGTCGATCCTGATGTCGTATTGGAGGATGCTGCTCTCTGGAAGAAGTTGGCAGGCTCAAGACATGAATTTGGATGTTCGCCATTCGAATCCCAAACATTTGATGGCAACCTATATGGTTGGACAACAGCTGGATTGATTGATGAATTGAACCTTTCGAAGGAGTTTGTTCAAGACTTCTTTGATGCTGAACCAAAAGGTTTGGCTCATCGAAGTTCAGAACTTACCATTGCTGACAAGAACGTCAGCCTGATTGCCCAAAACCTCTTCAAACACGTTGTTACAGGCACGGAAGGGATTAACCGTCTTAGCGCCAATGTCAAAAATTTGTCAATTACCCCAGTAGTGGGATACTCCTCAAATTGGCTTGCAGATCTTGGTCAATCGAACGAATTGAGCTGGGTTATCATTCCGTTTCGTCGGCTCTTTGCAGAGTCAAATGCTTCGATTTTGTTACATCGCTTAATCCTTGAAAACATTAGCCGGAAGCGAAGAAATTTGTGGATAGCTCCAGTTGGTGAAGTCGCAAGTGAGTTTCAAAAACTTCGATCCTCGGTAGACTAACCTAATTGCGCTCACAAGGTGCAAAATCTATCGCAAAGGCGCGACGACCCAGTGAACCCACAAGCAACCCGAGAAGAATATCTTTACTTTTCGCTTCCCGAGAAGCTGATTTTTTACGTCTTGGCTCTTTTGAGTCTTGCGTATATGGGGCGCCAAGTTTTCGACCGCGTCAAACTCTGGCAAACCGGCCGACCAACCGGCCCAATCCGCGAAGGCAAGCAGTACTGGATGCCCACCAAAGAAGGTGTTCTCAAGTGGTGGAGCAAAGTCTTGCCAATGATCCTTCTACAAAAGAAGGTGCGATCAAGTCGACCGAATACGGGTGCTCCGATGCACCTGATGATGTTTTACGGCTTTGGCGCGTTGTTCATCGCTACCACCTTGCTCGGCATCAACACCTACTCCCCGTACAAGTTTCACAAGGGTGCTTACTACCTGCTTTATGAAGCTACTTTTGACTCGCTAGGTTTGCTGCTGTTAGTCGGATTGGTGTGGGCGATTGGCCGCCGAATGCGTACGAAAGAGCCGATCTCCCAAGACAAATGGGACATGGGCGTCCTTTGGCTTCTGCTTGGTATTACCATCAACGGTTACTTCCTGGAAGCCGCACGAATAGCCGCTGATCCAAAAGCTTGGGACACTTGGTCGTGGGTTGGTTACGCTCTCGCCCAACCCCTTGGTCATTTTGGTGTGATTGCTTACAAGGTTGCATGGTGGTTCCATGTGGCACTGGTTCTAGGCTTCTTTTGTATCCTTCCTAAGCTTCGGATCAAGCATATTTTGCTCGCGATCTTTAGTGCGGCTGGTTCGCCCGATAGCCCGATGGGCAAGTTGCGAACCATCACCATGACCGAAGTCGAAGAGACCGAACTTATCGGGGTAAAGCACGCGAAAGACTACTCGCGTTGGCACCTAATGTCGCTTGATGCCTGCATGGAATGTGGTCGATGTACCGAAGTCTGCCCGGCTTGGAATGTGGGCAAAGTTCTTAATCCAAAGAAGATTGTTCAGGACCTCAAGACCGCCATGGAGACTGGCGCAGAAGTGGTTGCTTCGTTAACTCCTGAAGCCCTCATGCAATGCACGACTTGTAATGCTTGTGTAGAAGCTTGCCCCGTCTTAATTAGACATGTCGACATCATTGTCGATGCTCGAAGAAACATCGTTTCGGAGGGTGGACTGAGTGGATCGGCTGCCTTAGTGCTACGCCAGACGGCATCAACTGGTAACGCGTGGGGAGCCAGTGGCAACCGTGAAGACTGGATGAAGGACCTTTCAATTCCACTTGCGCGGGAAGCCCAAGACTTTGAATATTTGTTCTGGGTTGGGTGCGCCGGTGCAACGGATCCTGGCTCGATCAAAACCACGAAAGCGGTGGCCGACTTGCTCAAGAAAGCGGGAGTTTCCTTTGCATGTCTTGGCAACGAGGAAGCCTGTACCGGCGACCCAGCAAGACGTCTGGGTGAAGAGTTCTTGTTCCAGGAGAAGGCGATGGAGAACGTATCGGTGTTTGAGCGGTATAAGGTGAAGAAGATCGTCACCGCTTGTCCGCACTGTTTTAACTCGCTCAAGAATGAGTACGGAGACTTTGGTGCGACGATTGAAGTCTTCCACCATACCCAGCTCTTGCAAACGCTTGTTTCTAAGGGCTCGCTCTTGGCGGCTACGCCATCAAAGGGAAGCGTGGTCATGCACGATCCGTGCTACCTCGGACGTGTTAATGACGAATCTGAAGCTCCTCGTGCTTTGGTTGAAGGGATGATGAATCCAGAATTTAGCGGAGCCAAAACGCGTTGTTGTGGCGCCGGTGGCGGACGAATGTGGATGGAAGAAGCTCCAAATGAGCGACCGGCAAATGCTCGGATTGAGCAACTGTTGGCGACCGGGGCGAAGACGATCGCGTTAGGCTGTCCGTTCTGCAAGATCATGCTCGACGCTGGCGTGAAACAAGTCGCTGGGGACGAAGAGATTCGATTGCTGGACTTAGCCGAAATGCTGCAAGAAGCGAACTCTTAGGAGCCCGGGGAGAGGAACCAATTGCCCAGACACCCGGTCCCCATATCGTGCCATAATTTCTTCACTATGTCCAACTCCCTATTCGTAATCGCCCCCTACAGAGCCTTAGGAATGTGGGTGTTTGACGACGAGCGTGTTGGACTGGTTCAAGAACCGTTTGTTGCTGGGGCTGATACCATCATTGACGAATGGACGAAGGATATTCCGAGTGCCGAGAAAGGCTTTCGCTTGATCTTTTCGCCCGAACCGTTTCCGGGCTATACGCTTCATTTGGTGTGGCGTCGATCTGACATGAGCGGGAATACCTATTATTGCGATGCGTTAAAAATGGAAGGTTGGCTCTGCCCGGCACTCTTTAAATACTTCGAAGAAGCCCCAACGAACCTTTACGCCAAAGCAGAAGCGATGTAGTTAAAGGAGCCCGGGCGTCCCCGCCCGGATTTAGAGTTCTTGTGAGTAAAATCGAGAATGCGATGGGGGAAAACAGAGGTTGGTATTCACGTTATCTTCCCCACTTCGATGCTTGTGATCTCAATCAATTCATTACTTTTCGCCTAGCCGATAGCTTGCCCGAAGGCGTCCTTGAGAGAATCAAACTTGAGGTTAGAGACTTCAATGGGGACGCGGAAGTCGAAGAGATTCGACGTATAGAAAAACTCATCGATCAAGGTTCTGGCTCCTGCATTCTCCGGGAAACGGAATGCGCGAAAATCGTTCAGGATTCTCTTCACTATCACGACGGAAAGCACTTTCACCTATACTCTTACGTAATCATGCCAAACCATGTCCATTTCTTGGCTCGGTTTGAAGAAGGACATAGCTTGCCAGAAGGGCTACAATCCTTAAAATCGTATACGGCACACCGCCTCAAGGTGCTACATCCGGAAATGCCGTCGATTTGGCAACCCGGCTATTTTGATCGTTATATGAGAAACCAAGAGCATTTCGATCGGACGCGTACTTATATTCATCAAAATCCAGTCAAATCCAAGTTGTGCAAAGTAGCGGAAGATTTCGTTTGGAGCAGTGCATTCGACAACAAAACTCGAGAAGCAAGGCCCTAAATCCGGGCGGGACGCCCGGGCTCCTTAGAACTGTTTCGCGTTCGCTTCAAACATTCCGTGCAACCGAGTTGCCTGAGCGCCGTAGGCGTCCTTGTCTGACCACGTATTCCGAGGGTTCAAGACTTCAGACGGAACGTTTGGACATTCGGTAGGAATACTCAATCCAAAGATCGGATCAGTTTCAAAAGTTACGTCGTCGAGGCGACCATCAAACGCGGCATGAATCATCGCCCTCGTGAAGCCAAGCTTCATGCGGCTACCGACTCCGTACGGACCACCCGTCCAGCCGGTATTAATGAGCCAAACTCGTGAACCATGGGCAGCAATCTTCTCACCGAGTAGCTTCGCGTAGACCTTAGGTCTTAGTGGTAAAAATGGTTGGCCAAAACAAGCCGAGAACACGCTTTTAGGCTCGGTGACTCCCTTCTCGGTTCCACCAACTTTAGCGGTGTATCCGTTGAGGAAAAAGAACATTGCTTGCTCGTTGGTTAGGCTCGAGATCGGAGGTAAAACGCCCATCGCATCGCACGTCAAGAAGACAATATTCTTCGGATGTCCGCCGACCGACGGAACCATGATGTTTGGAATGTGGTCGATCGGGTACGCAACCCGAGTGTTTTCGGTGATCGATTGATCTTCAAAGTCGGGAACGCCATGAGCATCCAAGACAACGTTCTCGAGAATTGCGCCGGTCTTGATTGCTCGGTAAATTTCCGGTTCCTTCTCTTCGGTAAGGCCGATACATTTCGCGTAGCAGCCACCTTCAACGTTGAACACGCCGTCGGAAGTCCAGCCATGCTCGTCGTCTCCGATCAACATTCGATCTGGATCTGCGGAAAGAGTTGTTTTTCCGGTGCCACTGAGGCCAAAGAATAGGGCGGTATCACCGCTTTGCCCAACATTTGCCGAGCAGTGCATGCTCATGACTCCATCGAGAGGCAACAGGTAATTCATGATCGTGAAGACTGACTTCTTCATCTCGCCGGCATATTGGGTGCCACCAATCAACACAGTGTTGGTAACCATATTGAGCGCGATGACGGCATCACCTTTGGTGCCGTCGGTTGCTGGGTCAAAGGAGAGCTTTCCGAAGTCGACGACCTGCCAATCTGGCTCGAAAGTTTCTAGTTCGGCCGCAGTTGGTCGAATCAACAGTTGTTTAATAAAGAGAGCATGATAGGGTCTTTCGACAATGAATCTGGTTTTGATTCGATGAGCAGGATCCGCCCCCCCAAAAGTGTCGATGATATAAAGCTCTTTGCCAGAAGCGTAGGACTGCATTTTGGCGAAAATGGAGTCGAACTGCTCAGGCTCCATCCGGTTGTTGTTTTCCCACCAGATATTTCCTTCGCATGCAGCATCTGCAACTGTAAATTTGTCCTTTGGAGTTCGTCCGGTGTACTCGCCGGAGAAGGCGACAACTGCACCAGAAGCAAGTTGCTTGCAGTTATCTCGCTCTAAACAGTGTTGGATAAGGGTCTCGACGTCGAGATTCTTGTGGATCTTAGCGGCACTGCTGAGATCAAATTGATGTTTACCCATAAGCTTTCTATTCAAAAGGGTACCCCGCGAGTCTGTTCCTCCGGTACCCCTGTCCACGATATAACCCTCGCGAAATGAACTAGAATGAGAGTATATGGAACGCAGAAAGTTAGACGCGAACGAAATTGAGACGAGATTGGCAACAATGGATGGCTGGTCGTTGGACGACGGTCAAATCGTCAAAGAATTTACGTTTGACTCCTACAAGGCCGGTCTTGTCTTTGCGACGGCCGTTGGTCACTTTGCCGATCGAATGGACCATCACCCAGATTTATACATTGGCTACCAAAAGGTTGAGGTGGCGATGAACACGCACGATTTGGACGGAATTTCAACCTACGATATGGAATTGGCTCGATTGATTGAGACTTTAGTTTAAACGGCTACCGGTTTCTTCTGCCTTGAGCTTAAATTCAACCCGGATTTCGTACGCACGGGGCCACGGCAAGCTTATCTTCAAATCGTCTAAGTCCGTGATTTGGTATTCCTTTTCGCCGGCATAGAAGCGACGCAATTGGATTTGATTTTGGAAAATCTGAGCAATGTGTTTTTTCAGGTCAGATTCGGCGAATTTGTTAACCGCGTCGAAATTTGAACCGTAGACCTCGTCTCGCTGATCTTGAAGTGATTCGATCATCGAGTACGTTGCGGGTCGCGTATAACGGTGGTATGCCCAATCGTTGACCATTCGATGCATGAGGAATTCGCGCTGGGCCAATTCGTGCCGGATGTAATCGGTGTCGTATTTTCGTCCGCAAAGGTAAACGTTGGCGGCAGGAATCGAGGTGCCCATTGTGTTTCCCGCCGTATTCCAACCGGCGAAGGCGAGGAGCTTGAATGACTTTCCGGAGCGAACAAGAAAGTTAAAGAGGGCCTCATCGGATGAACCATTACCGCCGAAGTTGATGTCTGCGACCGCGACCGGGAACCCCTGATCAATTTCACTTTTCATCTTATCGAGGAATTCCTCAAATTGAGGTTCCCGTCGCTTTGGAGTGTTGACATAGAGCGAATAGTCGTATTCCTCGTTGTCTTTCGCCATCTCAGCTCCGGAGGCAAATAGCTGATCGGAAAGGCTTTCCTTCACCGTCTTCGATTCATAGAGAGCGTATTGGTTTTTTCCTTCTTCGTCGCTGTAAACAATTCGAACTTTAGGTTTCCAATTGTGTTGAGCAAGAATGGCTCGACTGAGTAATAGGTTGGAGTGTTGGTCGATCCCTTCACAAAAATAGACCTTTTCTTGGACTCGATACTGTTCCGCAAGCCGTTTTAGTTTGGCGTTTTCTTGAATTTGAGGACCATCTGGTTTGGCATCATCTTGTCCCATGATGAGAAAGTTGATTTCTGGTCCGATACACATTCGGAGAAGGGCGGATTGAACTTCTATGTTTCGCCTGCGAGTTCGTTCGTACCGCAGAATTTCTACGGCAGGAACAATCTTTCGAAGGTTGTTCAGCTTTGCAGGGAGCGATGCATCGTGGGTTCGCTCATATCGATCTTTCATTTCCTCGTATTTGGCGAGGTTAACCCGGTAGCTTGCCGAAGCTTTCGTTGCGGTTGGGGTAAGCCGCATGGTCGACATGAAGACATAGAGCTTAATTTCGGAGGATGCTTTTCGCCTAAAGTCAATGAGTCGCTGAAGTCGTTTTATGCCTAGTCCAGCATCAATATCGTTGACTCGCGATGCAATTAGACCGCCGTAGGCAAGCATGTCTCCGCTGACAATGATGGTACTGACGTCATCAAGGTTTTCGGTTTCGAGCCATTGGAAGACCTTGTCGACATTGCCCGGAACGGTGAATTTGCCGAGAAGTTCCAGTGGCGGAATATCAACTTTGGTGCTGTTCATTGCGCCAATCATTTGGGCAAATTGTCCAGCCGCTGGTCGGCTGTCGAGTGGGATAAGTAGTACGCGATTGCGCTTGGTTGGCTCTTGACCGTGGATACCAAAGACGGTTGCTAAGAGGCAAAGAATAATGGAGATGATTGCCTTTTGCACAATTAAGTCTCAGGTTAAATTAGGCTAAACGAGCCGCGCGGTTTCGGACATATTCTGCACTTCGTTCTACCCACTTGAGGAATTCCTCGCCGTTATCTAGAATGTTTTTGGGCAGCTTAACGTATTCTCGAAGGGGGTCAGCACCGGCTTCTGGTCTCATTTCACCTGCGCCAGGGAAGGCAATCGCCTCCTCATAGTGCTCTTGGCACAATTTAAGGGCGACGTCATTATCTACTAAAAAAGCGAACATTCGTTCGCCCGTGTAGACGCCCATACCTCCGAACATTCTTCGAGCGCGCACTTCATAGGCATCTCCTGCCTGCATGATTTGCTCGTACCGAAGCGGTCTGTACACCATCGTTTCAGTTTCCGAAATCAGGATGAACTTTGAGACGATAACGCCCTTCAGCCCTCTGGTTATTGTACCTGTGTTGATGCTAATCGGATTACTAGGTTTTTTGTTTTAGGTTCAAAAGTGCCTTTATTGGCATTGCGGTTGCAACTTTTGCTTGGATTGGTAAAGGCTGGACGGTAACCTATCGGAAAGAAAATGTCCAAAAAGCGCCTCATTATTATCGATGGATACTCCCTCCTTTTTCGGGCATTTTATGCTGGTCGCTACCTGGCGACAGCGGACGGAAGGCCAACAAATGCGTTGTACGGCTTTACCTCGATGATGTTTTCCCTGCTTGAAAAGCAGCGGCCAGACGCCATCGTTGTCGCTCTTGATCATCCTTCAAAGACTTTTCGACACACAGAATTTGCCGCGTACAAAGGGACCAGGAAAGAGATTGCGCCAGAGCTCATTTCGCAACTGGACGAGTCGCGAAATTTGCTTACAGCCCTCGGTATTCCCCAGATTGAATTGGTTGGCTTTGAAGCCGACGACATAGTCGGAACCATCAGCAAGCTCGCCGAAGAAAACGGCTATTTAACCACCATTATCACCGGCGACCTCGATGCTCTGCAACTTGTCGACGACTTCGTGACCGTCGTAACACCCAAAACAGGTGTCAGCGAAATCGTGAGCTATGACCCCGCGGCGGTGTTCGAGCGCATGGGGGTCACCCCAGTCCAGGTTCCCGATTTCAAAGGAATCAAGGGCGATACCAGCGACAACATCCCAGGTGTGCCCGGCATCGGTGACAAAGGTGCGGCCGAGTTGATTTCAACCTACGGCAGTGTCGAAGCAATCTTAGAGAAGTTCGACGAAGTTCCTGAGAAGTATCGCAAGAAGATCGAACCAGCGAAAGATCAAATGGTGCTCTCAAAGTGGCTTGCAACTATCATCCGAGACGTTCCTATCGAATATGACTTCAAGCCGTTTATCCTCACTCCCGATCAGCTGGCCGCTGCCAAACACTTCCTCGAATCTTTTGAACTCAAAGCAAGTTCACGGGCTTGTGATCGTGTTCTTGGTCCTTATGTTGACGGCTTCGAGCATGGAGTTCATGCCAGTGTGGAGGTCATAAGTGAAAAACTGAACTTCTCGACTCGAGAAGTTGGCTCGTTCATCATGCTCAAAAGCACGGTCAACAGCCAGCAGTTTGGAATTCATTTTGCGGCAACTCCAAGCGATGACCTATTCGATGAAACCGCAGAAAAAGCATATGTCTCGATTGGCACCGAAGTTCTAATCGCAAAGAAGGAAGACGGCATTCGACTTCTTCAGACATTCCCATCGCAAGCCGTGGCGCATGACGCCAAGCCGATGTATAAGGCGGCCCAGATGTTCGACAAGACGATCGGTTTTGACTCATTGATTGCAGCGTATGTTTTGCAGTCCGGGCGATCAAAATATGACCTTGGTGACTTGGTTCAGGGCTATACCGACTTCTCGGCACCAACCACGCCCGAGGAAATTGCGGCTTCGTTGCTTCCGCTTCGAGAAGCAATGCGACAGCGTCTTGAGAAAGAAGAACAAACTCATGTCTTTGAGACTGTTGAGTTGCCTCTAACGCCGATTTTGGCGGAGATGGAAACCATCGGAATCCGGACGAGTAAGGATCAATTGCGCGAGTTCTCCAAAGAGCTCTCTGTTGCAATTGAGCTTTCCACCGCCAAGATCTATGAAATGGCGGGGCAGGAGTTCACCATTGGCTCACCCAAGCAACTCGGAGAGATCTTGTTCGACAAGCTCGGAATTCCGGGAGCAACGAAAACCAAGACCGGCTACGCTACCGGAGCCGAAATCCTCCAACAGATTGCGCCGACCTACGAGATTGCCGGCGAAGTCCTAGCTTGGCGAGAGTTGTCAAAGTTACGATCAACCTACGCCGAGGCCCTGCAAACCCAAACCGGACCTGATGGTCGGATCCACACGACCTATTCGCAGACCGTCGCCGCAACCGGGCGTCTTTCCTCCAACGACCCAAACCTTCAAAACATCCCCATTCGAACTGAACTGGGTCGCTCGATTCGAAAAGCGTTC
>JBAXBU010000083.1:0-13295 GCA_037141835.1 Armatimonadota bacterium
TCAAAAACCTAGTCCGCGAGTTTGGCAACAAGCGTGCCCTCGATAATGTCTCGATGACCATCCAGTCGGGCACCGTCATGGGGCTAGTGGGAGAAAACGGGGCAGGGAAGACAACCCTTATCAAGCACGTTCTGGGCTTGCTCAAGGCTCAACAAGGAACTGTAAGCGTGTTCGGAATGGACCCAGTCTCTAACCCAGAAGCCGTGCTATCAAAGATCGGGTATCTCTCCGAAGAAGGTGACCTTCCGACGTGGATGAAAGTTCATGAACTCATGCGATATTCGGCCGCCTTCTATCCAACATGGGACGATCAATACGCCATGAAGCTACTCGATGAGTTCAAACTCGATCCAGGCGCAAAGCTCAGCAAGATGTCCAAGGGACAGCGATCGCGGGCAGGACTACTGGTTGCAATGGCATACCGACCCCAACTGCTTGTCCTCGACGAACCATCATCCGGTCTTGACCCAATCGTCAGAAAAGATATCCTCGGAGCCATTATCCGAACCATCGCCGACGACGGTCGAACCGTCCTGTTCTCGAGCCATTTGCTGAGCGAAGTAGAACGGGTCGCCGACCAAATCTCAATGGTCAAAAACGGCAAGATATTGATCTCGGATGATCTGGACTCGGTCAAGGAAAGTCACTACCGAGCGACGTTGCTCTTTGCTGAACCACTAAGTCAGCATCCCGAATTGGCGGGCAGTTTAACTTGGGCAGGCAGTGGCAAGGAATGGCACCTCACATTTTGCGGGAATCCAAACGATCTTGACGAAGCTGCGAGTAAGTGGAAAGCCCAAATCGTCGAACGAGCCGGCCTTTCTCTCGAAGAAATCTTCGTCGCGCAAGTGGGGGCAGCATGACCGCACTCCGCGTTTTAACGTGGTCCATCTGGCAACGGAATAGCCGATGGCTAATGGCAATGGCGGCCTATTTGGTCTTCTTTGAACTCGTGGTTGCTCGCTACGCCCATAGCGAGAATCACTCATTTATCTTTATCGTTGGATCAGTTGTACTCTTCATTTGTTACTTGGGATTGATCGCAATCTTTATGTATCAAGATTGTGATGTTGCTACAAAAGGTTCGGCATATCCGGCTCATATGTTAACTTTGCCTGTTCGAAGCGTCCAGCTTGTATTGATACCAATGGGCCTTGGAACGATTGTCGTTATGGTGTCTGGGTTCCTAATTTCGAAGGCCATTCAAGGCAACTATGATCCCTTTCCAGTCATCTGGCCTACATTCTTAATGACTGCCATCTTGGCTATGCTGCAAGCTCTATTTTGGTACCCAATTGGTGTTCCCTATGCAAAGTTGGTTTTGACGATATTGGGAATTCCATCTATTTTATATTTCACTGCAATGATCCTGGCAGATAGCAAGAGCCAAACCACAGTTTGTCAGTGGCTCGGAATTTTTACGGTGATTTGCTATGCAATTGCCTACCATGGCGTCGTTCGAGCCAGACGCGGCGATATTCAAATGTTCACAATTAGTTTGCCAAAAAATAGAATTCAACGAAAAAGAATCACGCACTGGTCAAGATTTTCTGATATGTTTGCCGCTCAACGTTGGTACGAATGGCGCCAGCAAGGTCTCGTCTTGCCGAGTCTAATTGGGCTATTATGCCTGATATTTGGCTATATTCTTAGCACCGACAAACTTCTTGGACCGGCTTACGAGTTTAGCCAATCAACGACAGGATTGGCTCCAATGGTTCCTTCTGTGCTAAGAGTCTACTCATACTTGCTTCTATGTCTCATTCCTATAGTTGCGTGGGTCGTGGGGTGCGGAGCAAGGAGATCAGACGTCAAGCATCAGGACAGAACATTCTATTTATTTTTTGGTACTCGACCAATGAGTGACGGTGCCTTAGTCGCTCAAAAACTGCGCATGGCACTCAGGAGCACTTTGGCAGCATGGGGAATCGTCTTTGTGTTCGTGATGTATCTACTTCAAACTACAGGGGGCGTTTTTGATTTGAAAACCCAAAGCCCAATTCCAAAAGAGCGAACTGTTTACAGCCTCATAGTCGAATTTTCATCTCCTTCACTTATCTTTTGGATTTGCTCTGGTTTCGTGATTCTTGTTGCCATAACTTGGCGGAATTTTGCGATTGGATTTTGGACAGAGTTGAGTGGCAAAACATACCTCCGTTACGGATATCCAATCGGAGTCATGTTATCAATTACCGGCTTCTATACGATATCGGCACTTGTCGTCCGGTGGAATCCGCAATTCTTAGCAACTTGGAATTCGATTTTGATCATTGTCTGGCTCATCTTCCCAATGCGAGTGTTCCTTTCCGGGTTCTTGATATCTAGGCAGTTGAGATCAGGGCTGCTTTCTAAAAAGTGCTTAAGAAACGGAATCCTAGGGTATGCCTTGACCTTTGGGGTTCTTTGCTTTATTTCTTTGGCAATGACCAGCCAGCTCCGATATGAGTTGGTTGTCCACGGCTTATCCCAAGCTAAGTCAGTCGCGCTAATAATAGGATTGGTTATCCTATGGACTCCAATCGTGCGAATCCTTCTTGCCACCGAAATGCTTCATCGAAACCGGCATCGTGCGAGCTAACGATACAATCTCAAAACGGTCGGGCGACTAACGTCGCTCGACTCGCCAAAAGTTGTTTCCGCTCGTAGATCCTTTCTCGACAAACGAGAAGCTTGCGTTCTCGCCAACGATCGTTCGAAACTTCTCAGTTGCCGGAATCGTCGCAATCTGTCCCAAACGCATGATCACAAAGTCACCCGAATCGAGAACGAGAACAACCTCATTCTCTTTTGGAGTCGGAATCTGCACCGCCATCTTGACCACCATCCGATCTTTGTCTTCGGGTTTGCCTTTACCTAAACCAGGGTCACCACCTTGGTATGAAAAGCAGACGCCAACAAAACTGAGAACGAGAAACGCAGAAACAAAGCGATTAGTCACGATAGGACAAGACGGTTCAGGGAACGGTAAGTTACTTTTTAAATGGTAAAACGGTCTAAATGACAAAAGAGCTATGGGATTTACCGGTCGATGAAACATCTAAGCCAATCCTTGAGGCCCTCATCGCCAAATACGAAGCTGCGGGGCAAAATCGTGAACTAGGCATCTGTTGTTCTAGGATGGCGAACTTGCTCAAACACATTGGACCGATGGATGAGGCGGCGACTTTCGGTCATCGAGCCGTCGCGTATCTCCGAAGTGCAGAGGATCGAAAGGAATACGCTCGTGCTCTTAGGATTGCTTGCCTACCTTTCACCATTGGACCTCATCGAGAATATCTCGAAGAATCGTTGAAAATTAGCCGAGAAATTGGCGACAAGGAGGAAGAAGGTTGGACACTTTTTCGCCTCACGAAACCCCTTCACACTGCTGGAAAATCCATGGCCGATATCGTGGAAACACTAGCGAACGGCTCGGTAAAAGAGAACCAAATGATGCTCGCTAAAATGGAGAAAACAAAGGATGGGGCTTACACTCTAGAAGGTGCCCTAGCTATTTTTGAAGAAATAGGCAATAAAGTAGGAATCGCAACCTGTTTAGTTTCACTTGGCGTCGAAAGAATGCCTCATGATCGAGCTTATTTTGAGCGGGCCATTTCCCTCTATTTTGAGGCGGGAGACCTTGATGGAGCCGACAAGGCGCAAAAAATGGCTGATGTATTTGCTCCAATCACTTAGCTATGCGGGTAACTGGCTCAAGTCAGGTCGCTTCCGATAAACACTCGTTGCTTGCTGGAGCATATTTCCAATCGCAAGGATCGTCCCTTCATCGTACAATCGACCAATTAACGAAACCCCAATCGGGCGTCCTTGCTCATTCAGTCCCATCGGAATAAATATCTGCGGATGCCCTGTGAGGTTCGTCGTAACCAACAGATCGCCCAAACCGGCACTTCCTATGATCAGATCCAAAGAGCCAAGCTCTTCCTCAAAATTGTGCATTACTGAGGTTCTGGCTCGCATTGCCTGAATGTAGTCAACCCCGGTCAGCATCGATGACGCCCGAAAGGCTGGCGGCCACAGCGAACCTTTCATCGTGTCAACTCGCCCATCCTTCGTAATCTCATCAAACGCCGCCGCCGCCTCAATGGTCAGCACCTCACTGACACCCTGAGTTGGTGAAGAAATCTTGACTGGTGTGAATGTCGCTCCCATGCTTCTCAGGATTGTCGCGGCGGTACCAAGATCCTTGGTAAGGTCATCGCCCTCCTTGTATCCGGCCGGAATAACGACGCCAATTTTGAGCTTCTTAAGATCAACGGAAGATCGATAGGTAAACGGAAAATCAACCGACATCGGGTCCCGTGGGTCTGCCCCGTGAATCACGCTGAAAACAATCGCACAGTCCTCGGCGGTTTTACAGATTGGACCAACTTTATCCATCGTCCAACTCAAAGCCATCGCACCAAACCGGCTAACCCGTCCAAACGTTGGACGTAAGCCGGTCACCCGACAACGCTGAGATGGAGAAATGATTGAGCCAAGTGTCTCGGTACCGATCGAGAAAGCGAAAAGCCCAGCTGCCGTACCCGACGATGATCCCGCCGAAGACCCCGAAGACCCCTGCTTGGGGTTCCAAGGGTTAAGCGTCAATCCACCAAACCAAATATCACCGTAGGCAAGCGCGCCAAGGCTTGTCTTGGCAACCATAATCGCTCCGGCTGCTGACAGTTTTTCAACTACCGCACAATTGTAGGCGATGACTTGGTTCTTGTAAGGTTCGGCACCCCAGGTTGTTGGATAGTCCTTCGCGGCAAAAAGATCTTTAATGCCGTAGGGAATCCCGTGAAGCGGTCCGCGGTACTTTCCTTTGGCAATTTCATCATCGGCGACTTGAGCTTGTTGTCTCGCCACATCCTCCGTCAATGTGATCACGTTGTTCAATTTCGGACCGTACTGCTTCAGGCGCGCCAGAAATATTTCGGTGAGTTCACTTGGCTTCAGTTGCTTGGTTTTGATCAAAACCCCAAGCTCGGCAACCGTCAAAAAAGCGATATCTTCTGGGTTAGTTGGTTTGACAAAAGGCTTGGGTGGGGCAATTTTAAGGTCATTCTTGTATCCCGCCTTCGGCTTTTTGCCGTGAGGAACAAAATTGAATGCTGGTGGAATCCCATTGCTGATTCCAGCCTTTCGAATGGAGTCTAGTCCGCTTCGAGAACCATTGAGGCTTTGAAGAACCGCCTTGCGCTGCTCATCAGTGAGGGAGATTCCCGAAAGTCGCTCCGCACCCTTTACATCTTCGACTGAATATACGGTCCGGTTCGCATTTTGGGCAAGAGTTGCGAACGGGGTAAAAGCAGCGGCAAGCGAAGCCGCCAAGAAGTTCTTTCGAGAAATATTAGTGTCAAAGCCCATTGAGTCATTCTACTATAGGGCTAGGGTTACTGACACTTACGATGCAATGGCAGTTAGCTCAGCAGCAAGTGACTCGAACATATAAGAGCGTAGCGAACAGATAAGGAGATTGTCCTTTCTACCAATCGTAATGAGCCCCGCAGCTTCCAACTCGTACAAGTGGTGAGTGATGGAGAAGAACTTACTCGAACTGTCTGCAATGTGAAAACAAATCTCTTCTTCGGATAATCCTTCCCGAAATTCTGCTCCCCTTTGCCGGGCCGAAAGGAACATGACGATCTTGAGTCTTGTGGTATCGGAGAGGGCAGAGAAAGCGCTGATCAGTCGTTCGCTTTCCATGAGATTGAAACTATACCCACCCACTCAGGAATCCCATTGATTACACGGGGAAATACCGTTCTCGTAAAGTTAAGGTTTGATTAAGAACAATTGAGCCATTCAGGTTTTGAACCTAAAGACTCGCATTCGTTAACCGTCCGTTAATACATCCTTAACAATTGTTCTGCATATTATTTTGCGTCAGGGGGAGCCTGATTAGGAATTTTAAGCATATGAATATGACAAAGAAGTGGATGGGAGCAGCGGTCGTTGTTTTGGCCGCAGTCCCCAGCATTGGGTTTGCCCAGCAAGCGCCAACCCAAACAACCGACAAGAAATCTGAAGCAACTGCGCCAGTAAAGGGCCAGAAGTTGACGAAAGCTCAAAAGGCTGAACTTGCCAAAAAGCTTGAGGCCAAAAATGCCGAAATGGCTGAGCTAAAGGACAAGGCTGTCGTGGTGACCAAGAGCATCGGCGAACTCGCCTCTTCCGGCAAGCTTCCAACCAGCGATGACGCAATCAAGCTAATGCAAGATATGGTCAAGCAAATGGCAGATATCAGCGAACAGCTAAAGAAAGTCCACGACGATGTTGAAGGCATCAAGGGTTGGATAGAAGGACAAAACGAAGCCCTACCAATCATGACCAATGATGTTCTTGAACTTAAGAAGAATAAGGACGGCACTTACATTCAGTTCCAATATCGTGATACCGACCAAAAGGGCGGCGCAACCGATAGTTTCAATCTCCGACGAGTCCGAATTGGCTCAACTCAAACGATTGATCCGAAGACCTCGCTCAAGTGGAGCTTCGATCTTGCGACTGGCACCAATCAAACTAACGCTCAGCTAAGGGATGCCTTTCTCATTTATGACATTGAACCTTCTCTTGATAAGGTAGGAGCTCAGCTCACTGCTGGTCAGCAACCATTGCCATTAGGCTATGAATTAGAGAGATCATCTTCCGAGCGAGAATTCCCAGAGCGAGCCAACTATAACACCAAGATGTTTAATGGTGAGCGTGGTCGGGGTGTCAACTTAAAGTACGGCCTATCAGATAGCGATTTCTTACAGATTGGATTTTGGAATTCCATGACCTTTAATGACCCAGAGCAATCCGCCTTGGCTCCTGCGCCAGAAAGCCGACTTGGAATGTCTGCCGGAGTTCGACACTACGGCAAGAATTTCGACCTTGGAATTTCTGCATTCAAGTCTCAACGACCGTCGATTATTACAGGATCCGGTTCTGGCGCAGTCACTCACCCTCGAGTTGATCGTCAATTCGTTTACTTGGACGGCACCTATGTTGGATTCATCGTTCCTGAAATGTACATTCGAGGCGAAGTAATGATCGGTAAGGACCGAGTTCCGGTTTCTGGTACGCCAACCGCGGCCGCCAATCGAACCGATATGACTGGCTATCAATTGCAATTGGGCTATAACCTCAATCCAAATAACCAGGTCCACGTCCGATTAGAGAACTTCGATCCAAATAAGGCTTCCGGAAGCAACGCACTACGTGGCTACGGAATGGCATTTACCCACTATCTAAACCAGAGCGCAAAGTTCACTGCATCTCACGAAATCTTCGAAGACGCCTCGCGAACTTCGCTCAGTCAACTTCGGTATGGCGTAACGACCTTCCGACTTCAATTCAAATTCTAATTAAAGGAGACAACAAAACAAACCAATGAATATCAAAACTCTCACCCTCGGCTTGTCGGTTGGCTTGACCCTCATGGCTGGACTATCTTTCGCGGGAAAGGTAGATCGAACAGTGACCGTTAAAGGTTCCGATACGATGTTGATTCTCAATCAGCGATGGGCAGAAGCCTACAGTAAGATCGGTGGCGGATCAGTAGCGGTTAGCGGTGGCGGATCAAGTATCGGTATCAACGCCTTTATTAATGGTGTAACCGACATCTGTGCAAGCTCACGAAAAATGAAGAAGAGCGAAGTTGACAAGGCACGAAGCCGAGCTTCAATTGCAAACGAAATCCCGGTTGCCCTCGACGGTCTCGCAATTGCGGTTAACTCATCAAATCCGATTAAGTCTCTAACGATGGACGACTTGAGAAAAATCTGGATCGGTCAAATCACCGATTGGAGCCAACTTGGCGGAAAGAAAGGTGCAATTTCGGTCTTTAGTCGGGATAGCAACTCTGGAACCTATGCGTTTTTTCAACAAAACGTTCTCAAGAACCAAAATTGGGGTCCTCATGTAGTCTTCTCACCGTCAACTTCGGACGAAGGACGAGAAGTTGCTCGAACTGATGGTGGCATCTGTTATGGTGGCGTTGCTTACTTCAAGAACAAGAAGAACATCAAAATTGTTCCAATTGCCGAGAAGGCAGGATCAACACCACTCTTCCCAAGTGAAGAAAACGTTAGATCCAAGAAGTACCCAATCTGGAGAACCTTGTTCTACTACACCAATGGCGCTCCAAAGAACGAAGCGGCTAAGTTCATCAGCTTTGTCTTGTCACCAGCAGGACAGAAAATCTCTGAAGAAGTTGGTTATTACGCTCTGAAATAGCCACCAAATCTAACATCTAGTCCTGCGGTCGCACGATACCACAGGACTAAATTTCTTAATCCCAAACCCAAACGTGAAAGTAAGAGAACCAAAACAAAGAGGAAGATGGATTGATCGGCTCATGGAGAGCCTCATCTACATTGCCGGTGGCGTAACGCTTACCGTTATTCTAGCAATCGCTTACTACCTAGCCCACGAATCCCGATACGCTTTTAACCGGACATTTACCTATGGATACCGAGTCGGCCTCCAACCTTCTGGCTCTCCCGAACAAGGTATTGACCAGGACCCTAACGCTAGCATCATAACCGCTCATACCGAAGGTGCCGACGGTCCTGATGAAAAGGAAGAAGGGATCACAATGCCCGATCTGGCAACCCTCAAAGGGTCCGCATTTGTTGCAACCGGAACCGCGCTTACCGGCGATCTGAAAGCCGCCGAACAAGCTCAAACCTTTTATCGCGACGATTGGCGGGGACCGAAAACTGCCGAGAAAGGCGAGAAGTTTCTCATCTTCGGTTTCGCCACCCCAGAATACAAAGAGCCAAAAATGACCTTCGCTTGGGCCCCAGACCAAAGCTCAGACTCTAAATTGTCCCCCTACAACTTTCATCTTAAAGTTGTGAAAGTGCCCGAAGGTCAACCCCTGCCAAAAATCGATATTGACCTCAAGAAGCAACAATCCGGCAAGCTCGAACTGCCAACCTACATTGCCAAAACCGATGCCGACCGAACCAAAGGCTACGTCTTCGAACTTTCCGTAGAGCCAGCGACAAGTCAAACTACCGCAACTCTCTCCGGGTTCACAAAATCCGAGTGGGGACCAACCATGATCCATGCTCGATTTGGCTTCATTCCGCTTCTACTAAGCACTCTGCTCATGACCGCTATTGCCCTTGCGATCGCAGCTCCAATAGGAATTAGCGCCGCACTTTATGTGAGCGAAGTCGCCCCTCGTCGAATCCGAGAACTTCTCAAGCCAATCATCGAATTGTTGGCGAGTGTTCCAACGGTGGTTCTTGGATACTTTGGCCTGATGCTCTTGGCTCCCGGACTTGTTAAGATTCTTCCCGAAGCCGCCGGAATGCAAAGTGGTCGAGCTCTCATAACTGCCGCGCTCATGATGTCAGTGATGCTCATTCCGACCATCATGACCCTCGCCGAAGACACCCTTCGTTCGTTGCCAGGAACGTTCCGAGATGGCGGGGAAGCACTTGGTTTGACTAAGCAAGAAACCATTAAACGAGTGCTCATGCCTGCGGCAAAGGCAGGGCTGAGTGCAACTCTAATGTTTGCCTTTGCTCGAGCGGTCGGTGAAACAATGATCGTTTGGATCCTGAGCGGCGGTGCTCCAAAACTTCCATCTGCCCTGAAGGATGTCTTTGGACCAACCCGAGGAATGGCAGACACGATCGCCGTCGAAATGGGCAACGTGGCATTTGAAGAACAGCATTACGGACACCTCTTCCTTCTCGGAATGGCACTTTTCTTAATTACCCTTGTGATCAATCTCATCGCATTCAAATTAAAGAGGAACGCATGGCAACACTAAGTTCGGTCCATCTACCAAGCTTCGATGAGCTTGCATCGCGAGACGCCGCTCGACAAAAGCTAAGTACTGTGCGCCAATCAGTTCTTGTCTCAATTGGCATAGGAACCTCCATCGCAATTGTGATGCTCATTTTGGTCATTTTAGTAAAAGGAATTCCGGCAATCAATTGGCAATTTCTAAGCAGCCCACCCGTCGAAGGAATGAGCGCTGGCGGAATCTGGCCAATGATTCGCGGTTCCTTACTGTTGATGGGAGGCACCCTCGCAATCGTTTTGCCGATCGGAATTCTCAGCGGAATCTTCCTTGCCGAATACGCAGGACACAGCCGATTCGGTAACGTTGTACGAGGCTGCGTCATGGCTCTTGCCGGAACCCCGTCAATCATCTACGGGCTGTTCGGACTTGCTGTATTTGTATTGACCATGAAGCTTGGAATTAGCCTCTTGGCGGGCTGGTTAACCGTCTCCCTCTTCGCACTACCAATGATCGTCCTCACGACGGACACCGCTATTCGAGCAGTGCCCGAGTCATTAGTGGACGCATCCCTTGCCCTCGGGCTTTCTCGATGGCAGACAATTTGGAAAGTCATTCTGCCGAACGCAATACCGGGAATCATCTCCGGCGTTGTTCTCATGACCGGACGGGCGGCCGGCGAAGCACCGCCAATTCTATTCACGGCTGGAATCTACTACTCCACCGCAAAACTTACCAACGATTGGAGCGCGCTAAAACAGCCAGTTGCCAACCTGCCTTACCATCTCGCCGAAGGCTACCGCCAAGGCGGAGTCATACCAGAGAAAATAATATGGGGAACCTGTCTAACACTTATGGGAATGGTCTTATTGATCAATCTCGGAGCAATACTACTACGATCAAGAATGAGGTGGAAATCATCTCTCAACTAAAGGTCGAAAACGCAATCCATGTTAAGGATGTTCAACTGCATTACGGCGACAAACATGCTCTCAAAGGTGTTTCACTAGATATACCGAAGGGCCGTGTCACGACCTTGATCGGTCCCAGCGGCTGTGGAAAGAGTTCACTTCTGCGATGCCTGAATCGACTTAACGATCGAATCCCAGACGCCAAAGTTTCCGGCACTGTCGAAGTTCTAGGGCAAGACATTTATTCCAAGAAGACCGATCTTTTGGCGCTCCGCCGAAAGGTTGGAATGGTTTTCCAAAAGGCAAACCCCTTCCCAATGTCCATCTACGATAACATCGCGCTTGGACCAAAAATGCACTACGGAATCAAGGGCAAAGACCTCGACCTTTTGGTCGAAGAAGCTCTTGATCATGCGGCTTTGTGGGATGAAGTGAAGGACGATTACAAAAAGAAGTCTGGTCTCGCCCTCTCTGGTGGACAGCAACAGCGACTTTGCATTGCAAGAATGCTTGCCGTTCGGCCAGAAATCATTCTCATGGACGAGCCTTGCAGTGCCTTAGACCCGATTAGCACCGCAAAGATCGAAGAGCTTGTTCGTAAACTGTCTGGAGAGCACACCCTTGTCGTTGTGACTCACAACCTGCCTCAAGCCGAGCGAATTAGTGACTACACCGCATTCTTCATGTTTGGCGAGCTTGTCGAGCATGGTACATCGTTAGAAATGTTTGTGAACCCAGTTCAGCAGTCGACCCAGGACTACGTCACTGGTCGATTTGGCTAATCTCTGATCTCTGACGTTTACTCATTCGCCCATGTATTGATCAGCCACCAGTTGGCCTGGTCGTGGGGCGTAAACTTTGGATGACAAAGTGTCTCGAATGACGGCAGATAGCCGAGCGATCCATTGCCGTATTGCTTCACCCGAACGATCACTTCCTCGACGTACTTCTTTGCGATTCGGCAGCGATGGGCATCGGCAAGTGAACCGCACGAATTGATATGGTTTGCGGTAGCAATCCTCTCCATTTCCTCAAAAATCTGACGACAAGGGGACAGGAATGCGATCGTCTCTCCTGGCTTGCTTTCGCTATAAGAAAGGCTAGCACTTTGGATGTTGAACAGGAATTCGACCGACTTGGTAATCAATTGACATATGCCACGTTGGTCAGAATCCTTGGCAAAAGCCAATGCTCTTTCGGCAAGAGCGGTTGCTCCAACCGTCTCAAGCAGAACACTCTTGCCGTTTCGCATCCAGAAGAGGAACGGGTTGCTATACAGAAACATTCGACATTTGATTCCCGAACGGATTCCCGAAAAGCCCCAGTCACCGCCCAACTTGGGCAACTCGCAACCAAGGAGCCTTGCCCACTCTTCATCCGTCTCACCATGCTTCAGATATGCCTTCAAAAACATCGGAGCATCAGTGGCTTGCTTATAGATGGCAATGTCTTCATCACGCGTACCATTCTCCAATGGGAATGCTTGATCTTTGCCCGTCTCTGCCTCGACCAAAATCTTTCCGCTGGCTTCAAGGCACGGAATGATCGTGTTGTAATTACCAAAGAGTCCACACTCCCAGGTAGTAACGCAAACTCCTTCCACACCTAACCGAGCCGCTGCTTCTGCGTGCTCACGAACATTGAGTTCGCTCTGCGGCAAATGACACCAGATCGAGTTATAGGTAAAGATCGTTGGGCAGAAGACAGTTCGGAAGCCCTTATCCCGAAACAATCGAGAGGTGTACTCGGGCGACTTGAAGTATTGCCAATCAAAAATAATCGTTTCTTTTGGCATCGTATCCATTGCTTCGGGGTGTTCAAAGTACATATCTCCCCAAACCCCCGGGGTTCGCCCTTTATCGACGACGTATTGAGCCAATGGACCAAAGTGCTCGCCATAGACTCGAGAGCGCTCTTCATCGGTGCTGCCAAGCTGTTGCGTTTCATCGCCCCCAATGTGAATAAGATCGCTCTTAAAGATCGCGACTGTATCGTCAATGAGCTTTCGGCAGAGTTCTTGAAATTCCGGATGCGCCGGATCAGCCTGCATTCCCTTAAATTGATCTTTGGCAAACTTTGCCCCCTGATCAGCGTAAATAAAGCCCTCGAAGTGGCCCAAGAGGTTGATGAAAGGAATGATTTGGAGAGTAGGAAACTCCTCTTGAAGGGAAACAATAATGTCTGGTGTCAGGGCATCTTTACCCGCAACCCATGGCGCACTTGGATAGGCAAATCGATGCTCGAGATAGAGGCCGATGGCGTTGTAACCACTTTCAATCGTCATCTTACAAAGCTTGTGGAGATACTCGTGAGTAGGGCACTGCTCTCGGGCAATATCGTAAGTCCACATTCGGAGATTCATGGTAATAAGGGTACCGCTAATGAGGGCATTAGAAAGGGCTAGGGTGGATGCATCAGCTTTCAGCTTTCAGCTTTCAGCTTTCAGCTTTCAGCTTTCAGCTATCAGCTATCAGCTATCAGCTATCAGCAATCAGTAATCAGCTTGGTTCAAATCAACTCCAGCGGTCATTCGCTACATAAGTGCCGTCAACCAGGGCGCTAGAAAGGGCTAGGGCGGATGCATCAGCTGTCAGCTATAAGCTTTCAGCTTTCAGCTTTCAGCTTTCAGCTTTCAGCTTTCAGCTTTCAGCTTT
>JBAXBU010000084.1:0-13071 GCA_037141835.1 Armatimonadota bacterium
ATCGGCATTTCATTCTCCTGAAGGAATCGGTCATGGAATTCCTTTTCGCTCATCTTGCCTCCCTCAACAAGTTCCTTTCTGAGGGCTCGAACCTGCAGTGCGCCCAGCATATAGGCAGCCTGATAAAGCGGAGGATAGCTACCGCCAAACGAGCGGCGGACTTCACCTTCGGCAGTTGATCGCTCGTGACCAACTCGGTCAACCAAGTAATCGATACATTGTTGAGGAGTCATTTGCCCCATGTGGAACTTGAGCGAGAAAACGATTCGTGCACATCGGTGCATTCTCCAAAAGAGGGCTCCGACGCGGTCCTCTGGCGTGGCAGTAAATCCTCGATCCCACAAGATCATTTCCCAATAAAGGGCCCAACCTTCAACCCAGAACGGAGTTCCAAAGAGTTGTCGATACGGTCGGCTACGCGAGTTGACGAACTGCTGCATGTGGTGACCGGGAATGAGTTCGTGGAATACCGTTGCTCGGGCAAAGTGCTTGTTGTTGCCTCGCATGCTCATCATCTTGGTCTCATGGTCCATTTCGTTGGTTGGGAAGCTAACCATGATGGTCTCGCCACCAAGGAAGAATGGACTGACTTTTTGGCGCTCGGGTGACATCATGATCATCCGCCAGGTTTCTTCGGCAAGCGGTGGGACGGTCATGAGATCGTTCTTTTTCATGTAATCAATTGCTTCGAGAGCAAGTTCTCGAATTAGTTCAGGCTGCTTTCCTGGCTCGACATGATCGTTTTTGACTTTCTCGAGGGCTTTCTTCCAATCGTCGCCAAAGCCCATTTCGTGGGAAGCCTTCTTCATTTCGGCGTCGCACCAGGCGAATTCTTTTTCGGCAATGGTCAACAGTTCTTGAGGCGTATAGTTGATGAGTTCGGCGTCAAGCTCATCTTTCAGACCCTGAACGCCGATTGGAGACCCAACAATGGTGTCCTTGTCGCCTTCCTTAATTCCGACGAGTTTCTCCCTCACAAAAGCGATGTAGCTCTCTAAGACTTTGTGGGTTTCTTCGTATGGTTTTTGGACCCACCACGAGAACATGGGATCATATCCGTTATAGAATTTGAACCACTCTTCAAGCCTTCGTTTCTCGTCATCGAGGATGTTTGCTCCGCGAAAAGCAACGGTTTTGTCTAACTTTAGGCCCTTTTCTATCTCAGAACGAACCTTCTTGATTTCATCAGCCAAAGTCTTCATCGAGATTGCGCATTGTTCAGCGTTGATCGTTTTCATCTGCTGACGAGCCTCGCATAGGGCGATGACCTGCGGGCTAAATGGTCGTATCTTTGCGGACTCGGCATCGACTCTGGCATCAATCATGAGTCGGCGTTGTGAGCTTTCAAGGTGGTGTTTGAGCAGCAAATAGTCGACCTGACCGGCGTGATCGAGAGAGTCAAAGTTGACTTTTTTCAGATCAATGATTTGGTCGGTGTAGTATTTGTTAAAGCGATCGACCCTGGTTGGAGAACTCTTGATATTGTAGAAGCGCTCGAGCGCACTTTCATCTTGAGTGACGGTTTGGATTCGTTGCTGCATAACTGGTTCCTGGGCGCGGACTCCAGCTACCGAAAGGAAGAGGACAATGCTCGCGAGACCCGACATGGCTTGATTATAGAGTAAGGCGAAGGGCAAGGGCGAGGGCGAGTGCGAAATTTGTCCTTCGGAAATGAGCCGTTTCTGACATTGAACTTTTCGAATGTAATGCCGAGGGCTGAAGACTGAAAGCTGAATGCTAACCCCCGGGTACCCTTATAGGGTGAGTTTGAGAGAGTCGTTGGCACTTGGAGTTTTGCTCGGAGATGGTGCAAACGGAACCCTGCTCGCCGAACGAGGATTTAAGAAACAGCCATATGATTTGGCAAACCTCGAATCTCCCGATTTAGTCAGTGCCGCCCACAAAGAGTATTTTGATGCGGGAAGCGACTTTGTCGAAACCAACACTTTTTGCTCGAACCACTTTAAGCTTGATGGACTTGGCGTTGACGCTTACGAAATTAACAAACGCGGAGCGGAGATTGCCCGTAGCGTCTGTCCGGCTGGGAAATACGTCTTAGGCGCGATCGGACCATGCGGAAAGCCACTAGCGCCTTTTGGTCAAATCGAACAAGATGACGCTTCAGCCTCATTTATCCAGTGCGCCAAAGGGTTGGTTGATGGAGGCGTGGACGGCTTCTTCTTAGAATCATTTGTCGATATCCACGAGATTCGGATTGCGGTCGAAGCGATTCGAACCGTCAGCGACCTGCCAATCTTGCTCAGTAAGGCGTTCATCGAAGACGGGGAAATGATTGCGGAAGGGCTTCCGATGCGACGAGCCAAAGAAATGTCTGACCTGGGAGTTGACGCAATAGGCGCGAATTGCATTGTAGGACCGCAGCGGATGCTTGACCTTGTCCGCATGATGGCAGAGGAAACGCAGTTGCCAATCATTGCCTTCCCTACCCCTGGACTTCCTCAACTCGTTAAAGGCGAAATCACCTACGATACGTCTCCCGAGTACTTCGCGAAAGCGTCGATGAGACTCATTGAGGAAGGGGCAAAAGTGGTTGGTGGATGTTGCGGAACGACGCCAGACCATATTCGTGAAATGCGAAAGATGATTGACTTAGGGGTCAAGCCAAAGCCTCGAACGATCATTACTCGCAGCGCCAAGGAGAAGGAGGACCTGCCTCAGGCAACCGCCAGCACTCTTTCCGAAAAGATCAAGACAAAGTTTGTCGTTGCCGTTGAAATGGATGTCCCGCGGGGACTACGAATCCAAAAACTCTTGGATGGGGCAAAGAACCTGAAAGAAGCCGGTTGCGATGTCATCAACATTTCAGATGGTGCGCGGGCTAGGCTTCGCATGAACCCAACCGCGGTGGGCAACCTCATTCAGACTCAAAGCGGCATCGAAGTCACGATGCACTTTAGCTGCCGGGATCGGAATCTTTTGGCAGTCCAAAGCGATCTGCTTGGAGCCCACGCCCTCGGTATCCGAAACATATTGTCGGTAACCGGCGACCCAGCCAATATTGGCGATTATCCTAGTGCGACAAGCGTGTTTGATATTGACGCCATCGGACTTTGCCGGATCATGGATCGATTCAACCAAGGCTTGGACTTGGCTGGATACTCGGTGGGGATGCGGTGCGCGTTCACAATCTGTTGCGCATATAATCCTGGAGCACTTGACCAAGACTTAGAAGATGACCGTTTGCGGCGAAAGGTAGAAGCAGGGTCGCAGATTGTTTACACTCAGCCGGTTTTTGACTTGGAGTCGGCGGTTCGAACTGCGGAACTCTGTAAGAAGTTGAATGTTGCCCTTATGCTTGGCGTATTACCTTTACGGTCGGCTCGCCACACCGAGTTTATGCACAATGAAGTTCCTGGGGTTTCGATTCCTGAAAACCTGAGAACCATGATGCAAAACGCACCTGATGATGAAACCGCTCTAAAGATCGGGATCGAACAAGCCCAAAAGTTAAGTGCAGAGATTAAAACTCTCGCCCAAGGAATCTATCTGATGCCTCCATTTGGCAATGCAGCGATCGCCGCAAGTGTCATGGAAGCCGTGAAATAATGCGAAACAAAGACCTTTTTGCCGTTGGTGCGTTTGGACTCTCTGCCCTTGGTGGAGCAATGCTGGTTTACGGCGCATTAGTCGAATCAAAGCGCCTTGTTCTTGACCAGTTTGATATTCCGATTGCAGATTTGCCGGAGCATCTTGATGGATTCAAAATAGTGGTCCTGGGCGATTTCCATTTGTGCGACAAATACTCGGTCGAACTCGCGGAAAAAGCGATTGATATGGCGCTCGATCAAGACCCCGACATGGTTTGTTTGGTCGGAGACTTCGTCAATTATTGGAAGCCAAATTCGCCCAAGCTGATCGGTGATGTACTCGAGCCACTTCTGATCATGAATGGAAGCGTGGTTGCTATTCCAGGCAATCACGACTACAAGGCCGGATCGCCGGAAATTTTGCGAATGATCCTTGACGAACTCAATATCAAACTTCTACGGAATGAGAGTTGGGTTCATAAGGGCATCTGTTGGACTGGCGTTGATAGTTACAACGAAGGAGCGTCTGATGTACAGAAGGCGTTTTCGTCCGCCACCAATAAACCGACTATTGCGCTTTGGCATGAGCCTGATTTAGTTGGACTATTGCCTGCGGGTAAGGCGATGCTTCAGCTTAGTGGGCACTCGCACGGGGGACAGTTTAAGTTTCCGTTCAACTTGACGCCGATGACCTCGACGAATGGGACGAAGTACCGAGATGGATTCTATCCCGAGGCACCGACGCCTCTGTTTGTGACACGAGGAGTGGGGACTACTGGACCACCATCGCGGTTCCTTTGTCCGCCGCAGGTCGCGGTGCTGACGCTGAGCGCAGGTTAGTTTTTCTTCGCCAGGTTTGCCTCGACTGCTTTACGGAAGGTGGTCCACTCAGCGGCGCTCGCTGTTTTCTTTGGAATTGGTTTAACATCAACTTGGTAAGCCGCAAGGATCAGCGCCAAGTATTGGACCCTTAGGCTCGGCAAATCAAAGTGTTGGCGGTTCATCATTTCTTTTGGTTCGGTTGCCTGAGCCTTGTCATCGAAGAATGCCGAGAGATACTTGAGGAATAGCTTTGTTGTCGTGGGCGTAAACTCGGCATACGCGGCATTTTGGATCATCTCTAGCCGCAAGTCCAGGTCGGCACGCTTGGTTGCCTCGAAGTAGGCACTCCAAACTTCTGGTGAATCACTTTCGGCAACCGACTTCCCGTAGCTCGCCTCGCGAGAGAGCCATGCCTTTTGCAGACTCGATTTGGGCAAGTCCCTCAAAATCCGAATTAGAGCCGCATCGCTTTCCGACGGTGAAACCTTTTTAAGGAAAACAACTCCTGCGTGGGCTTGGTCGGAAATGGAACTTTTACTTGCTTTAACCAAGGCATCGATAACAACCTTCCGATCCAAATTTGACCGCACAAGAGCACCCAAAAAGCCGTAAATCTGGGTCTTGTCCTTTCGAGCCAAGACAACGTCGAGGGCCTTGAGAAGCATCTCGGGATGATGAGCCTGAGCAAACCACATTGGACCTTCAGAAGGATAATCCTTTTTAGCGGTTAGGCTCGTCCAGCAGTTGTCGACTTCAGATTTCTTGGAAGCTTCAGCCCACCATTTTCTTTGTGCCTGCTTGTTATATGATCCACCACCGAAGTCCCCTGCTCCATTGGAGAACTGAGTCACTAAATTCGCGCAAACCGTTCCAACTGTAGTGATCGGACAAGCTGATTCAACAGAGCGGTCCCCAGAATGAAAACCTTTCGATCCTTCGGAATTCGATCTCACTAGTCGGTTATCGTCGAAGTGGGCGATAAGTTGGGGGATCGCTTTGTAGCCGATTGAGGCGAGAGCTCGAATCGTGTCAAAATCATGTTCCGTAAAGTAAAGACCTCTACCCTCTATTTCGCCTCCGTCGGCTTTGCCATCACAAAGCGAATCAATGAGTTGCTCGACTTTGTCGTTACCGTGGTATCGATTGTTAACGGTAAGCTCTAAGCGTTCGATGGTTGAAGCAACGGTACCCTTTCCTTCAACCGCCGTATCTTGTTCGATCTTCGGGAATCGCTTTGCAAGGTTCTTGAGCTCAACAGCGATCACCGATCTATCAGAATCGGGATAGAGGCACATATTGAACCAATGCAAAAGCGCTAACTCTGCCAACGTTTGTCTTGGATTGCCTGGCTCGCTCTTTCGGGGCCCATATTCAGGATGGTCAGCTTTACCTGCCCACTTTCGGTAAATAGCTAGTGCAAAGTCGTTGTGGCCACGGAGTCGCTCAATTACAGCAATCGCTAACCCCGCATCGGCTTGAGAAAAGCGATCATAGTCGCGTAGTTCGTACTCGAGGGAGGCAAAGTTCTTCGCATCGGGAGTTACCGGCTTTGCTGGGTTTGGATCTTCGTCGGGTTCAATACCGAGAAATATCGTGTACCAACCGTGTTTATTCTTGCCGGGGACAGCGTAGCCGCAGTCTACTAAAGATAAACGAGGACCTTCGTGACGATAACCACGATCCGCGAGTGGAGCGTTTGCGGGCGGAACTGGCAGATGCAGTTCCTGGTAAAGCGTGACTAGCCTATTTAGGTCATCGGCGGTTGGCACCCATTTCGAATTTTGCCAAAACGTCCCAACCACAAAAGCACATAAACCCAGCATGATATACCTATTATAAGGCGAAATGAACCCCCATCCCTTACCCTTCCCCCTTTAGCTTTACCCCGGATTCTTGATTGAAATATCTATTCAGCGCGAAAAGAGGAAGGGGACTGATTAAGCCATCGGAATCTGGAGCACACTTCGCTCGACGACTGCAACCGCGGCAGCGTGAGTCTTCTCATGGGTGATCGAGATGAAGATCTTCAATCGCTTGCCGTCATAGTTCGGGTCAAGGATGGTGACGTGGGGTTGCCCAAGTTGGTCGTTCCAAATCTCGATATTCTTCATCAAAAGCGGAACTCCAACCGCCTTGATAACCGCTTCCTTGGCCGCCCATCGACCGGCGACTTTCATCGGCGTTGTGCAGTAAGCCTCTTCGCGCTCCGTGAGGATTCGGCGGATAAATCGGTCGCGGTTGAGGGCATTTTCAATTCTTCCAACCTCAACGATATCAATTCCAACACCGACGACCATGCAGAGATTATGCTCTACCCAAGTAACATAGAGAGTAGTGCGCTACTACATCCACGCGGTTGATGGTCAAGTTTATGGTCCGGTCGAGCTCGACGGAATCAATCAATGGATCGCCGAAGGACGGGTTGTGCCAACGACGCTCTTGCAGCCCGAAGACTCGCACATGCGAGTTGCCGCGTCTACTATTCCGGGTTTGACATGGCTCGACAACCAGACTTTTAAGACCTATACTCCTCAAGCATTGAGTACGGCCAAATATGAGCTGAGTGGTGCTTGGGCTTGCTTTGCGGCATCCATTATCTTGTGCTGTTTACCGTCGTTTGGCGCACACATCACGCTTGGTCTGGGCGGGCTCATTTTGTCGGTAATGGCTTATCGAAAAGGCAGGGTTTGGGCACTATTTCCTTTGATTTTGAATCTATTCTTGATCGTCTTTTGGATTTGGACCCGCCGCATGACGGGCAACAGCATGGACGTTCAGGAAATGATGAACCGGTTTAAGGAAGCGGTTCCACAGCAATAGTAGATTCGAACAATTGAATTGATCGTCCTTTAGTCATGCGAACAGTTTTGGTTGGGATCGGATGCATTGCTTTGGGATACGGGATTGGGCAAGGTAGACATGAACCAGAAGTCAAGTTAGAACCCTTACTGTCTATCACAAAACTGAAAAATCCCAGTGACAAGCTCTTTGCCGAAATGCTTCTCGCTTGCTATCGGTCTGAGTATGCAGAAGAAAAAGGAGTGAAATTTAGTGTGACCCACAAGAACGGTTTCGTGATTGTTCAGTCAAAGGAAGGAGACGGCGACGTGTTAGATGGCGAATCTTCTGCGCTATTCACCGAGTCAGGAAGTATGGTTCGATATCACCTTCGACAAATGGATGACTTCAAAGGAATCGTAACAAAGTACAAAAAGCAGGCAGTTCTATTCAATATGCAACATAAAAGATTTTGGAAGTCGATACGTTGAGTGGCTTTGCCAATACAGCTCTAACGTCAAGAATTTGCTCTTGGTGGGACCTCCCGATACATTTGGTGGCTTGCCAAGATTATAAGACAGCTCTAGAATCTGAATATAAGTCGACTTCTATAGCTATATTTTGGCTAGATGTTAAGAAGATTAGCCCTTTTTCTTGTCGTCTTCTGCCTTATCGTGGCTGCTTCGAGCGAAGAGCCGGATAGGGGTTCCTTGGAGTGGGAAGAGACCACGAATCTTGTTCAGCAGGTACCGCTGGTAGCTGAAGTGCATCAAATCAGGGTTGTTGCAGAACAAAACAAATGTTGGCGGCGCAGTTGAAACCTGGGTCGCGTAATACACCTTAAATTGGCGGCCATGCGTAACGTGGGGCTTATCGAAGATCGCGTCCTGGATGAGGCGATTTAGCTGACCGGTAGAGATTCGGAAGTTATAACTCTCAAGGGCGCTAAGAACCATATCCAGGGCCGGCTCAAGACCTGCGCTTTCGATTGCTGACGTAAAGACCACCGGCGCATAGGCTAGTTCAGGAATCTCATTTCGAACTATCTTTACGAAATCCTTTTTGATTTGAGTGTTCTTTCTCGGGTGACCGTCTGGCGGCTCCTTGGTATCCCACTTGTTGACCGCGATAACGCATGCCTTGCCGGCGTCGTGGGCCAGTTTCATAACTCGCTTATCACCGTCGGTCAATCCTTCGGAGCCATCGACAACGACCATGGCGCATACAGCTCGCTCAATCGCTTTCTCGGCTCGGTTGACCATGTAATATTCGACCGAACCCTGAATCTTTCCGCGCCGTCGGATACCCGCCGTATCAATCAGGCGGAATGTTTCCCCTTCGTGAACTAACTCAGTGTCGATTGCGTCTCGTGTGGTTCCCGCGACGTTCGATACGATCATCCGTTGTTCACCCGTAAACGCGTTAACCAACGAACTCTTGCCAACGTTGGGTCGACCAACGATCGCCAGTCGAACCTCTTCTTTTTCTTCAAAATCGTCGGGAAGGATGGGGATATGGGTGATGATCTCGTCGAGAACTTCAGCAACGCCACTTCCGTGCAGGCTGGAGACCGGAAAGACATGTCCTAAACCGAGGGCATAGAATTCGTTTGCGTAGTCTTCTCGGTTAAAGTTGTCTGCCTTATTGACGACGACTAATACGGGTTTCGTAATACCACGTAGGTGGTTCGCTAGGTCACGATCGTCAGGATGAATACCAACCATAACGTCGGCAAGGAAAATAACCACGTCGGCTTCAGCCAACGCGACTTCGGCCTGAACCTTAATTTGTTCTTCCATTGGGTCGGAGTCTTGGAAGACAATTCCGCCGGTATCAACGACTTGAAAACGGTTCCGATTCCAGGTGACTTCGGCGTACAACCGATCTCGGGTGATGCCTGGGCTATCTTCAACTACCGCGATTCGCTTACCGACTAGGCGGTTAAAAAATGTGGATTTACCAACGTTGGGACGACCAACGATGACGACAGTAGGAAGCGATTTTTTCATCGGGGTTGCCTCGGGTTAAAAACATGCGGCACTTAAAGGGTACCTTAAGTAGGATGCGTAGGCTATTTGTGGGTGCTGGACTGACCCTGATAGGAGCACCAGCTTTTGGTCAATTGATCGATAGTGATTTTCACTATTACACTTACGCAAATGTGTCCCACTCTCTGCTTATTTTGGGTAGCTCGGACGTTCGAAGTGGCGGCGGATTTTCGCTTGCCGTAGGTAGACGCGACCCTAAACTGCGACTTCTGAGAAAAATTGAAGGAGAGCTGATTTGGGAAGCCTATTTTGTGGAAACCAATACTAGTCATCCGACACAAGAATTTCCGGCGACAAATTCGAGAGGTTTTGGAGCCCTGGCAACCGCCCGATATCGATGGCAGTTCAGATCAGATATGAATTTCTTTGCCGACATCGGATTTGGAGTTCAATTTACCGACCATGACTCAAAAGACTTGCGGCTGACGAATAACACGACTCCGACCGTCGGATTTGGCATGGAGTTTCGGACATCACATCGAGACTCCATTCTTATCGGATCCCGAGTTTTGCATTCCAGCAACGGAGGCAGGACCAATCCAAATCCTGGCCAGAATCTCCTTCAATGGTTTGTAGGAATCCGCTACAAGCATTAGCCATTTGTTTTGGGCACCAGGTAACTTGATAAATGTGCGTGGACTAGTCTTTTGGGGTGCATTTCTCAGCATATCAACGTCGTGTTTTGGGCAGCTTGTTCAAGGCGAAGTCAACTACTATACATATGCCGGTTTGTCTCACACGGCCATTGTCTTGGGCAGTGCGGAGAACCGGACGGGAAGCGGATTTAGCTTTGCTGCAGGCAAGATCGAACCGAAACTACTACTCTTCAAGAGAGTTCCTGGCGAGCTTGTTTGGGAGGCTTTTTACAACGAAAGTCACACCAATAAGCCTTCGGCACGTTACCCGTCGAGAACAAACCAGACCTTTGCGGTTAATATGACTGCCCGTTATCGTTGGCCACAGAACCCAAAACTTAATTTCTATACTGATGGTGGTCTTGGTTTTGCGCTTTTAAGACACAGCAGCAAAGACCTCCCATTGGCGAACGACTTTATGATCGGAGGGGGTGTCGGGGCGGAGTTTTTAACGAGTGACAAAACCTCTTTTCTCGTCGGAACTCGATACATCCACACAAGCAACGCTGGTCGAAAGAAGCCGAACTACGGCGAAAACTTGTTTCAGTATTACGTTGGTTACTGCTGGAAGAAGTAGCAAAGCGCTAAGGCAAGTTCTCGATTATTTTTGAGATTTGCTTCTTGCCCGCATCTGCGTCCAATGCTCGGTCAACTTGGTAGAGCCCCATTTGGCAAACAACAGCTTGGTGCATGGATGCCCCTAGCGGGTGGTCTTCGAACCAAAAACCTTGGAAATTCGCGTCAGATCCGCTGGCAAAGATGGCTGACTTGCCGTCCACAACGACTTGGATGGTGGGGACTTCAAACATATCCTCAGGAACCGAGATGAACTGTTCGCAATTCGTTTCAACCGACGACATAACCCAGCAGTCCTTTAACTCGGAACGCAACTCCTTTGCGAAATCCTCAGATCCAATGAACAATACTGAATCTTTTGTTGCACCAATCAATGCTCGCGCCTGCGCCAAAGCTTGATCCCGACTCGACAGGGTAAACATTTTGCCCGACGAATCCGGCTTCCCAAGGGCAGACAACATCTTGACTGCCGACGATTTGTTGCCCAAGAACTCCTTCTCGAGGCGGCTAAAAAGTCGATCTGGAGCAACGGGACGATACTCCTTGCTGTTGGTGCCTTCGACAAGCACTGCGGCTTTCCTTTCTAACGCTTCGAGACCCTTATAGACATTTGCGGCAGGTTTACCGATTGCTTGGGCAACACGGTATCCGGTTGCGGGGTGCTCTTGCAGTAAAAAAGCATAGATTTCCGACTCGAGTGCAGTAAATCCAAACCCAACAAGTGCTTCCGATGCTCGCAAAGATGCCATGCATCTATGATACGCGATCCTAGTGGCAATTGCTACTAGTCAAACTTCTGCAATTGATCAACTCGGATAACAATCGCGGTTGTATTGTCGCTTCCGCCGCCAAGCAATGCCGCTCCAACCATCTTCCAGGTCGCTGCTGCCGGACCATTGGAAGCCAAAATAGACTGAATTTGGTCGTCTTCAACGTGGTTCAAGACGCCATCCGAGCACAAGAAGTACGTATCACCTTCATTGATTTCGAACTCATAAACATCACAAATTACATGCTCTTCGATACCAATCGCTCGAGTAATAACGTGCTTCTGGGGGTGAACTGCCGCTTGTTCTGGAGTCAACACTCCCATTCGAATCATTTCGTGCATGTACGTATGGTCTTCAGTAATTTGGGTGAGTTCCTCGTTGCGAAGTCGATATGCTCGGGAGTCGCCTACTTGAACAACGTACGCCATATCCTGGAGCAGGACCATGGCGGTCAGCGTAGTGCCCATGCCCTTTCGAGCAGCGACAGAGCGGGAAACGAGAAATACATATCGGTTTGCGGCTTGAAGAGCCTCGGTCAATGCCGTTCGGATATCAGCAGACGGATGATTGAGATATACGTCTATGAAGGTCTTGCATGCTAGCTCCGATGCGATTTGTCCCGCAGCGTGACCACCCATGCCGTCGCAGACAACAAATACCTGCCCTCGCGACGCCAAGGTGACTTCATCATC
The DNA here is from genome assembly GCA_037141835.1 of Armatimonadota bacterium. Taxonomy (GTDB): domain Bacteria; phylum Armatimonadota; class Fimbriimonadia; order Fimbriimonadales; family Fimbriimonadaceae; genus Fimbriimonas. The sequence continues at coordinate 11,870 of JBAXBU010000084.1, forward strand.
CGGAATATAAAACTCGAACTTGTCCTCGTTGTTCTCGCGAATCCGACCAAGGTCAGTTTTCGCCGCAACTGTACATTTTGCAAGCGCCTTTAGTTCAGCTTGAGGCAATAGGTCTGAAACCGCATATTCGGCTGTGATATCCTCCATTTCCGTCATGCTACCACTGCCCGCTTGACGGTGAGACTGATCGCTCCGATCTGAATCACATCGCCTTCTGCCATTAAGGTTCGCATGTTTGGCGAGAGCCTCGATTCGTTCAGGCTCATTCCGTTCGTCGAACCAATATCTGTGACGTAGATGCCGTCTTCAAGAATTTCGATTGTGCCGTGCTTTCCGCTAATGTACGGATCAACGATGGCTACATCATTATCTGTCTTCCGACCAAACGTATTCAGACCAAGCTTAAGCGGAAACTCCTTTCCATTCCAAGTAAGGGTGGCTGGAGAGACGTGTTTTTGTGGCGCAGCCGAAATCGCGGCAGTCTTGTTTCCTCCGAATGCTTGAGTAGTGTTTCCACCTCCCGCTCCCGGCATCGAAACCGCAACTTCTAGTCCGGCAAAGGAAATCTTTTCACCGCCAGCCAAGGCAACCTTTTCTCCGACCGCAATCGAACGACCATTAACGCTCGTACCGTTAGAAGAACCGAGGTCTTCAAGAGTGAGCGCCCCATCGGTATTGTTGATTTGCGCATGTCGACGACTGATTCGAGAATCCATGAGTGAGATATCGCCTTCTCGACCAATGACGGTTGGACCAGGGCGAAGAGGATGCTCTCTCCCGCTTTGCTCAACCAGCATGGGTAATTGAACTGCTGGAGCACCAAACGCGTCGCCAGGCAAAGCTCTATCGAAAATGAGGCCGCAGTCAACGCAGAACATGACGCCAACCGGATTAAATGTCTTGCAAACCGGGCACTGAACTGGCTTAATGGTCACAGTTGCATTGATGGTTGCGACTGAACCCATCATCGTTTTATTCGGATCAAAATTTGGCGAAGGTGCCATCATTGTTCGATTAGGATCGGATCCGATCATCTGTGTTCGATTTGCATCACTCATTGCGACTTCTCTCATTTCGAGACGTTATCTAAACGCTCAACTATTTCTTTTTCGGTAATTCCTTCAATTCGAAGAGTCTTTTCTCGCGAACTTTCTCCTCTTATAATAGAAATCTTACTCTTCGCAACCCTCAGAGTCTTAGAA
>JBAXBU010000085.1:0-13011 GCA_037141835.1 Armatimonadota bacterium
CCCAAGGTCTCGTAGCACCGAGCCATGCTCCATAATGCCACCACCAGCAACGCCGGACCGAACACCAACGACACACCCGTTCCCGATTTTGATCTTTCGTAAGTGGAGTTGCCCGTTCGAAACCGTCGCGGCATGAAGCCAAGAAGAATTCTCAAAACTACAGTCGTCACCGATTTCAATCAGGCCCGGCGCGTCGATGTCCAATGATTCAAACGTAACGTTCTTGCCGACCTTGGCACCAAGGCAACGGAGAAAGACTGCCGCCAGCGGCGTCCCAGTAATAAAGGGGACCGGAGCGATTGCCAAAATTCGATTCGCAAACCACCATCGAATGAACGTCGCACCCCACAATGGATAGGAGCCTTGTTTGAGATTTCCTCCCGTAATTCTTTTTGCAATCACCACGAAAACAAAGAGCAAAGGAACCTGGATCGCGTTGATTCCAAGTCCAACCAGAAAGGCATGAAAGTCCGTCAAGCCATTGTTGGAAAGGTAAATCGCGGCGAGAATTGGTCCAAGCCAAGTAACCGCCTGAATACCAAACAGCACCATTACGCAAAGGAACATGATCACCTTTGCGATGCGATACTGGCCCTTCGCCACATTGACGAAGGTCGGCTCCTCGGAAATCGGTCGAACCATCCCATCAAGCAATGATGCCAAACTTCGGATCGTAGGGTTCTCGTAAAGGTCGAGAACGGACAGTCCCGGGAATCCGTGCGCGCTTCGCAATGTCGATACGACCTTCGAAGCCAACAGCGAATAGCCACCAAGTTCCAAAAAGAAGTTATCGTCGCATGAGATGTCCTTTGTTGCGAACAAATCTTGCCAAACTCCAAGGAGCATCACCTCCGTATCATTCATGGGAGGAAGAATTTCTCGCTCGATTCGTACGGTATGACCATGCAAAACTGCGCATGCTCCCCGGTCAATTTTGCCACTCGGCAAAACGGGAATTGCCTCGACAATCTCAACCGACTGCGGCACCATATAGGCGGGCATCAAGGTGCGCATTTGTTCAAGAAATGCCGAAAACTCAAGTTCATGCCCATCCTTCAGCTTCACCAAGGCAACCAGTTGTGGATTATCCGTATCCGCACCACGAACAACCACAACCGTGGTCTGAACTGACGGATCCGTCAAAACATGGCTTTCAATTTCAGAAAGTTCAACTCGATGCCCGCGAATCTTGACCTGATTATCGATTCGCCCAAGCCAAACAATGTTTCCTTCCGGGTTAACAATGACCCGGTCACCCGTACGGTAAAGCAAACGGTTATGCCGTTCCGCATCCCCGTAAGGATTCTCAATAAACCGTCCGACGCTGAGTTCTTCCCGTCGAAAATATCCGTTGGAGACTCCAACGCCAGCCACGGTCAGTTCACCTTCGTGCCCCGCCGGTACTTCTTGGAACTCTTCGTTCATCACATAGCATTCGTAGCCAGGCAATGCCTTCCCAATCGTAACTTGTTCGCCAGGAGCGCAGCGACCAAATGTGGCTCCAACCGTAGCCTCAGTCGGCCCGTAGGTATTCAGGATATCTCTCTCGGGTTTCCACCATCGCTCAATCATCGAGGCAGACAAGCTCTCGGCTCCGAAGAGAACCCGACGAATCGTAGGAACATCGCCTTCCACCATTGAAAGCAGGGTTGGGGCGCATGAAATAATCGTGATCTTATGGTGGTTCAAAAACTCAGAAAGCTCTTGTCCCGAGTGCACATGAGAAGGTGAAGCAACCACCAGAGTTGCACCCGCCAAAAACGTCGGCCAAACCTCCTCATGGTGCCCATCGGAAGCTGGCGAAAATCCTTGAAAAACCTTATCTTCCCGTTCAACCCGAATACAAACTTCCTGATTTCCAACAACAAAATTTGTAAGAGCCGCATGGGTTATTGGGACGCCCTTTGGCCGACCTGTCGTACCCGACGTAAAAATGATGTAGGCGAGATCATCAACGCTAACACTTGGATGTATGGAAGTACTTGCCTGCGAATCAAGTTGAGAGAGCAAACTTTCCAAAGTAACTACAGGAGCCGCACAGCCGATCAACTTTGCTAATCGATCTTCAGCGATGACCAGTACCGGATCAGCGTCTTCAATACAGTCCGCGATTCGCCCAGGAGGCGACGTCGCATCTATGGGAACATAAGCCGCCCCAGCCTTCAAAATCGAAACGAGAAGAAGAACCGCATTCGGTCCCCTCGGAAGAACAAAAGCAACTCGATCCTGCGGCTTTATGCCTGCAGTTTTCAAAGTTGCCGCAAGCTGATTAGTCTTCCGATCGAACTCGTCATATGACCATTCGACTCCGTCGGCGACGACCGCTAATTTCGTGGGAGCATGGGTTGCCCAATAGGCGATAGGCTCAAAAACAAAGTTCATTATTGGAGCATCAAGTTGATTCGTTTCAGAGTCCATTTGGGTTAGCGAAAGTCCTTTTTCATTACGGCTATTCTGTCATACGCTGGAAAATGACTTAGGTTCAAGTCGAACCAATGTCCGTGGCAAATTCGGCTGAAGTAACGCCAAACTAAAGTACTTAAACACCTGTCGGTATTTCAAAATTCCGCTCAAGCCAGAGTGTATCTTCCTTTTGCCGATCTTCAGGTAGCATTGTTACTATTCGTTAGGCTATGTCTACTGTTTCATTTATTTTCTTATTGATTGGCCTAGCGGTCGGCATCGGTATTGCTTACGCGATCTTCAAGTCACGGTTCAGTGGACTAGAATCAGGCATCCGCTCTCAGATTCAAACTCAAGAGAATGAACTGAAGGTCCGTCAAGAAAAGCTCAATGCTTTGTTGCCCCTCGAAGGTGAAATTAAGCAACTAAGAGAATCACTAACCGCTCAAGCCCAAAGAGTAGAAGAAACTGCGATCCAAAGTAACGTAGAGCGCGAACTTCGATCAAAACTAGAGACCGAACTAGAAGCCTCAAATCGAGTCATTCTCGAAAAAGAAGACGCTCTCAAGCGAGAGCGAGAAAGGTTTCTTGGGGAAAAGGAACTCCTTGAAAACTCGTTTGCAAACCTCTCAAAGCAAGCTCTAGCGCAGGCTCAAAATTCTTTCCTCGAACTTGCGAATCAGAAATTTGCCGACGAGCGCAAAGTCGGACAAAAAGAGATCGACGAAGTTCTTGCTCCCATGCGCGACACTCTTAATCAACTGCGAGAGCACACCAAAGATATTGAAGAAAAGAGAACCGAATCATACGCCCAACTAAGTATGCAGGTGCGAAGCCTTCTTGCTTCAACAACCAAACTTGGAAACGCGCTCAATCGACCAGAAGTGCGTGGTTCGTGGGGTGAACTAACTCTACGTAGAGCCGCGGAACATGCCGGACTTGTCGAAGGAACCGACTTCGACATGCAGGTCCACACGACTACCGAAGATGGTCGATTCAGACCTGACATGATCGTTAGACTTTCCAATAATCGAGTCATTGTTGTCGACGCCAAAGCTCCCCTTTCTGCCTATCTGTCTTCCATCGAGACAGAAGACCCCATCGAAAAGCAACTCAAGCTTAAGGAGCATGCTGCCCAAGTTCGAAAGCACATCAATCAACTTTCCACCAAGCAGTATCAAGGCATGTACGCGGATACCGCTGACTTTGTTGTGATGTTTGTTCCAAATGAGTCGCTTTACCAAGTTGCCATTCAAGAAGATCCCGACCTACTCGAAGAAGCATTTCTGCGAAAGGTCATTTTGGCAAACCCAATGACGTTGGTTGCCCTCCTTAAGACCATCGCAAACGGAATGCAGCAGCAAAAAGCTTACGAAAACGCCCTCCAGATCGCCAAACTCGGCGGAGAGTTACACGACTCGGTTGCAGTATTTGCTGAACACTACTCCGGCGTTGGTATTGCTCTAGAACGAGCTGTCAAGAAGTACAACGAAGGCAGCCGATCCATCGAACGAAACGTCGTCTCCAAAGCCCGTCGCATGAAAGAGCTTGGCCTCAAAACTCAGAAACAAACCGAAGAAGCGGCAATCTTAGCCGTAGTCGTAGAACCTCATTCTTTACCGGTGCCGACGAAAAAGGATGAACCTGAAATCGAAAGCCTGTTCTAGACACTCTAAGGTTCGTCCCTTCCGTAGTTCGCCATGAAATTGCGAACTACGGAAGACTGGATAAGAAAGTATAAGTCCCCGAGCCAACTTCAGCCACCGACTTAACCGTCATCCCGCCCTCAGTGGCCCCAGTGCCCGGAATAAACACCGTCGCCGACGTATTCGGCGGAACCGTGACTGTCATCGTTAACCTGTTCCCTTCCCGCTTCCATGAACTTTCAATTCGTCCATACATCGTGTCATGGTGAGCCTTAACCCAAGTCAGGTCGCCAACCACCGAAGGCTTCACGATGAATTTCTTAAATCCAGGTCCAGATGGATCGGGCTGAATTCCCGCTAAAGACTTATAAAACCACTCACTTACTGATCCAAACATTGGATGGTTGTGCGAGAACGTGTTATCGCTAAACTCCCAATGCTCCCAAATCGTCGTCGCCCCGTTTTCAATCATATGCCCCCAACCAGGGAACGTCTTATTGTTCACGACTCGATAGGCGACATCGTTTCTACCCGCGTCCGAAAGAACCTGAAAGACATACTTCGTTCCAAAAATTCCCGTCGTCAAATGGAAGTTGTGAGCCTCAATGTCCTTGATCAATACATCAAGCGCTTTTGCTTTCATGTCATCAGGAACTAATCCAATTGCCAAGGAAAACGCCTGCGAAGCTTGCGTGCCCGTATCATACTTTCCGGTTTTCCTATCAAGAAATTGTTCATTGTAGCGAGTCTTCGTAGCCTGAATTTCTTTGGCATTGGCGGCAACGTTTCTGCCTGACAAAAGTAGATTCAAGTAATAGAAAGCGGTCCCGGCCAACTCTGGCGATAATTCAACGAGTGCTTCATGATCATTGAGTCCCGTCGATAGCAACCCATTGACCAACTTCGACTTCAAAAGAGAATTCCAGACCTTTTGGCGCTCGCTTTGCTCTTCTCTCCAACTATTTTCGCCATAGTACCGTTCAAGGTCGCTCAACAAAATCGGATAAGCCGAACCCCATGCCACCGGACCGCTTTGCCCGCCATGCCCCGCATCGGCAATTCCAACAAATGGTGCCGTCTCCGTGAATCCTCCATTTGGCCGCTGAGCCTCCGCCATAAGGTCAATCGTATTCGAATAGAATCGAGCCATATTGAACGTATAGATCGCCATTTCGCTGGTCGCAACTTGATCCCCTCCGTACCCAAACTTCTCTCGGTGAGGACAATCCGATTGAACGCTAAACAGATTGCTCAACAGCGTCCACTCCACCATCGTCTGTATCTTATTGAACATAGGATTCGAACATTCAAACGATCCAATCTGTTCGACATCCGAGTTCATCCTCAATCCTTCAAAATCCGCCAAGGTCGGTTTTCCGGGGTACCCGGTCACCTCGATATACCGAAAACCATGGAAGGTAAATCGTGGCTGAAAAACTTCAGCCCCTGAACCCTTCAACACGTACTCATCAAGCTGAAAAGCAGTTTTTGGTTCGCCTTTTCCAGCGTAAACATAGTCATTCCCGCCGCCTTTGGATTGACCAGTAACTGCCGTCATTCCATTCAACATTCCATTCTTATAGAGCAGTTCACCGGATCTCAGCCGCACCCGCGTTCCAGCCGCTCCCTTGACCTTCATTCGAGTGACCCCAGAGAAATTCTGACCATAGTCCACAATAAAAACTCCAGGCTTTGGTTCGGTGATTTGGATAGGTTTGACGATTTTAGTTACTCTTATCGGCGGAGTTCTCTGGGTTGATAACATCGGAACAAACTCTTGCGACACGGCTACCGGCCGCTCCCAGCCATTGTCATCAAATCCCGGGCCATCCCACCCTTTAGCCTCCTTTCGCGCGTCATAAACTTCCCCTAAGTAAGCACTATTTCGGATAATCGGACCATCTCCAACTCGCCAGGTTTCATCACTGGTAACCGTCTGGGAAGTCCCATCAGCAAAGCGAATCTCAAGCTGAGCAATCAACCTGGGTTCCCCGGTCGCCAAATGCTCGCGAAGGTTAATGTGCCCCCACATCTTAATCGGTAGCGGATTATAAAAGCCGTTGCCGAGCATAACGCCAAGAGCATTTTCGCCGGTCTTCATTTGCTTCGTAACATCAAATGTTTGGTAGGAGACCCGCTTGGCAAAGTCAGTCCAACCTGGATCCAATTGATGATCTCCGACCTTTGCACCGTTCAAACGAGGTTCAAAGTAACCCAGGCCGGAGATTGACAAAACCGCACTTCCAACTGACTTTTCAACATTGAATGACTTCCGAAAAAGAGGAGCAGGACTGTCATTGAATGGATCAATTGCCACCAGAGTTTGCTTAACAACTCGTTGAATCCATTTGCCCTTCCAATCATTTGGCGACAGCAAGCCCATCATCCAGCTACTTGTCGAGCTCCAGTTAGAGAGATTCCCTTTCTCGTCCCATACGCGGACTTTCCAGAAGCACTTCTGTTGGGACGCTAAAGTCTTTCCACCATAAGAAACCTGGATTGATCGTTGAGACTCAACCTTTCCCGAATCCCACAAGTCGCCTTTATCGGCTCTTAGTTTTGGTTCCGAAGAGGCGACCAGAATCTGAAATGCGCTTTGCTCAGCCCCACGTTCCGATGATCTTAACCACCAACTCAACCGGGGGTTATTGACGTCGATGCCAAGGGGCTCCGTTTGATATTCACACCCCAAGTGGTCAACCTTCATCTTCGATATTGGTTGGGCAGTAGAACTCATAGCAAAGAGAATTAGGAAGCTAGCAGACAAAGTCATAGTGATATTTGCGCATGGATGCCAAAGATCCTCGTAGTAAGGAACAATGCTGGCAAAAGTGGCATGTTCGTATCTTACACAGATTCACCCACCAGCTAGTAACATATAACCATGATTTCACGCCCAGATTCTCGCGGACGCTTTGGCGCATTCGGAGGACGATATGTCCCCGAAACCCTTATGCCTGCTCTAGAGCAACTCGAAAAGGAATTTGACAAAGCCTGGGCCGATGAATCTTTCCGCGCCGAATACATGAGGCTTTTGACCGAGTACGTTGGTCGTCCGTCAGCCCTCACAGAAGCCAGAAACCTCAGCGAAGACACCGGTCTTCATGTAACCATCAAGCGTGAGGACCTCAATCACACTGGCGCCCACAAGATCAACAACGCAATCGGTCAAGCACTCCTTGCTGTCCGAATGGGTAAAAAGCGCGTCATTGCAGAGACTGGTGCCGGGCAACACGGTGTCGCCTCGGCAACTGCTTGCGCTTTGCTTGGACTTCAGTGCGAAGTCTACATGGGCGAAGAGGACATTGTTCGCCAGGAGCTCAATGTATTTCGGATGAAGCTCCTCGGAGCGAAAGTCCACCCTGTTTCGAGCGGAACCAAGACCCTCAAAGATGCACTGAATGAAGCGATGCGTGACTGGGTCACCAACGTCGATTCGACTCACTACATCATCGGAACCGCAGCAGGACCACACCCATATCCGTACATGGTTCGAGAATTTCACCGCGTTATCGGTGAAGAAGCGAGGGCCCAGTACGTCGAACGGTACGGATGTACACCGGATGCCATCGTCGCTTGCGTCGGTGGTGGCAGCAATGCGATTGGATTCTTTGTTGGCTTCTACGGTGATGATTCTGTCCGAATGATCGGCGTAGAAGCAGGTGGACACGGACTCAACAGTGGACAACATGCCGCACCTCTAACCGCCGGTTCCCCTGGTGTTCTGCACGGCAGCTATAGCTATCTCATGCAAGACGCGGATGGACAGGTTATTGGAACCCACTCGGTCTCTGCCGGTCTCGACTACCCAGGTGTAGGAGCCGAGCATTCGTATCTAAAGGACTTGGGTCGGGCTCAATACGTCTCGGTTACTGACGACGAAGCCTTGGACGCGCTACAATGGTGCGCCAGTCGGGAAGGTCTGATTCCAGCCCTAGAAAGTGCTCATGCCTTTGCCGCGCTCAAAATTCCAGGACTCTTCCCCAAAGGTTCTCGAGTCATCGTAAACATGAGCGGACGGGGTGACAAGGACATGGTTACCGTCGCAAATATTCTCAAACTGTAAAGAGTTAACGCTCGAAAAAGAAGTCCCAATATGAACCGACGGCGTTAACATTGCTCCTCTTGGCAACTCTAAAATAAGATCCATCCATATTAATCCGGTGAATAGGACCATTAAGGGGCCCACCCCCCATTTGGTAAAGAGTTTCCCCGCATTCCGAAAACTTAGGAATATTTCCAATCGCATCACCGTCCCAAGGTGATGCAAGCAATCCATACCTCGACTCTGACCTAACTGCTGACCAAACAAGGTCTGGTTGATCGGAGAAAGTCCTTATGTATGCAAAACTTATTAAGTACGGCACCCGAGCCTTCGGGCAAGGCACAAATGGCGTGGTCGTCCACCCACCCGCCGGTCTCTCTGATCGCGTATCGAATTCCGATTTCAATATCTCATTGCTGCCAAAATAACTTGTCGCGATGTCGAGCGAATTGGGCATAACGTCACCATAGTCAGCTTCATATAAACACAATCCAAGATACACTTGGTGCATGTGCGACACATCAACTGCGGCTCTTGACCCACGCTTCGCACGTACAAACACTGGAAACAGTAGGGACGCAACAACGGCAATAATAGCCGTAACGACCAGTACTTCCAAAAGGGTAAACGCTCGATAGCACTTCATAATTCTATTGTTTTACTATCAATCGTTCTACGCAGACCTTGGTAGATAACTTGGACAAGAGCGACAAAGCATAGACACCCGACAATATCTGACATCCAACGGAGTGAGACTTTATCCACATAAAAGTTAAAACTCCCATAAATCAAGTATCCACATGAAAAAATGACAGAACATACAAAAAGCGCTCTGGCCTGATTCTTGTAGAAAGCAATTGCGAACGGCCCGATCGTAAGAAGAGCAGGCAAACCAAAATAATGCCAAGAGTAGAGTACATAGAATTTTAATGAATGTGCACCATAGCGAACAGAAATTCCAGTAATTCCGCAAACAAACAGTACGACATTAGATGCCACCATTCCCGCAAATAACACAGGAATGATGGCTAAAATAAAGTACTTGGCAAAGCGATTCATAGAATTGCGAACCTACGCTGGCGCGCACGATGGTTGTGCTCCGGGGATCGTGCCTGTAGTGTTCGCCGTATCGCAACAATAATCTTCGACAATTTCCAATGGCCCACAAGCATCTAGAGCGACGAACTCGCCCCCCGTCCACATATTGCAACACCAGTAGGCACAATATTTTTCCCATTTCCATAATTTTTTGTTGGGGCTACAGTCTTGGCTTCCTCCAAGACAATATTCAACCTTGAACATGCCAAGATAGGTGCCACCGTTCGTACATGGACCAGCATATATATATGCTGATAGGCCAACGATAGATATTGCTGCGATTTTGCTAATTATTTTTTTCATTGATTTTTCCACTGTTATTAGTTGGTTCTAGAGACCCGATAAGTTGTTTCATTGCTGTTTTCTGCCATTCGGCATCGTCCGACCAGCCTAGTATTTGGTACCGTATCTTTCCTTCGTCATTGACGGCCAATATTGTAGGCGATGCCGGGAACGTCTCCCGATTGTTAGGCATAAAGAAATGCCAGGTCGGCTTGTCATCCGGTTGCTGAAGTAGTTGGACAAACACTACATCCGCCTGGGTAACTCCGGAGAGGAACTCTCTCGCCTTTTCACAAGGCAAGCACTCCGGAGAACCAAATACAAAGATCGCACCATTTTGCGGGACAGCTATCTTGACTCCAATTTCTGAGAGTTTTTTTCCTAACAGCAAGCTCTTTTCTCTCGCATTTATCTTTGATTTAATCGATGCAAGATTAGCGCCCTGATTAGTGTAGGGTCGTTCAATTTTGGATGCGCCGAGTAGGTAGGCGGTCACTAGCAAACCCAAAGTGAAAATAACACCAAGCTTCAGACTTGTCTTCGTCGTTATTTCACGACTACATGGCTTACTCAAAGCCGTTAGACTCATACACATATTTAGCCCCAAAATTGTAGCGCAAGGCAAGCACGGACTCGGTGACAGTGTCATTATCGAATAAATCTGCCACATTGCCACAAAACTGGGAGCAATTATGATCATCAAGTTGCCAAGACCAGAATTAAGATAGGTAAGACAAGAAATCAGCCCATACAAAAATACTCCAACGAGTGCAACATCGATCCCAGCAAACGTTATGTTTAAGCAAACTACGCACGGGTGAGCATATTTAAATGCGGAAGTCAAACACGCTGCAAAGCTCATCGCAATAAAAGCACGGCTTGAATTCATGGAAAATATGACTCCTAATGCTCCGCCTAGTGACCCCAGAAGTAGGTATATTGAGCGCCCATTAATCTTATCGATGTTATATATCCTTTCAAGGCGCGGTGTAATTTCGCTCAAAGACGTATATTTCGGCAGGGCTAAAGGATTGTCCTTCAAATCGCCTTCGAACATGACAAATCCAGCTCCGCCGCGTGTGACCGAAAATTGGTCAAATCCACCTACCGACGAAAGGAACTGTTTAGCATAATCTGAATTTGAGCGTATGTACGATATTGCGCCGTATTTTTGAGCAAAATTGAGAAAAACGCTGTCTTGTACCTCGGATCTTTCGGACACTACCACGTAGTGACTTCTCATTAACTTATCTTGTCGCGAAATAATCGTCACAACTAGAAAGTAGCCAAATGTAAGCAGGGTAAGAATAGCTATGGTGCGGACCATAAGGCGAACAGACTTGGAATCCAGGAAAAGATTTTGCCTACCGCTGGTTCCCCAAAATTCTACGAGCTTATCAAGCATGGCACCTTTGCCACTATATCACCCCAAATTAATCTTGTCTAGCAGTTTTTTGATATTTCTCAACTCTTTCTGTTCAAGTTTTAGTTAGGATTTTGGTTTTCAATATAGATATGGTTACCGTTGCCAGTATTCTTAAACTGTAGCCCGAAGACGTCCAGTAGGATTGGCAAACACCGCTTCTGATATCAAGTCACCCATGGTTTTGCCGAGTGCACCTGGTTCAGACATCACAAACATATTGGGAAATTCTTGCTCGATCGAAGGGTTCATTTTGATAATCTTGGAACCTGTTTCCAGTTGAGGGTTCAAGATGACCTCCATGGTCTTAGATATTCCCACTAAATCTTCATGGGTCACAATCGCTTGCAATTTTTCTTCTGGGGCGCTTGCGGGCTCAAGGGAAGGAATGGATGCTTTTCCACTTCGATGAAAGTTTTCTAAGCTTAGAAAAAAAGCTCCCTCAAGTGAGGTTCCCAGTCTGTGTTCTGCAAAGTCTCGCAATGTCTTTCCATCCGATTGAAAGTTCTTGCTTGCTGAAGGAAAACCGGTCAACTCAGTAATCTTTGACGTATATCTACCTTCAAACGGGGCAAAGTCCACTCCTTCAGGAAGGAAAAGGGGAGTGATTGGAAGATCAAGGAAATTGGCCATAATCCGATCTTCAGCGCTCAGATACTCCGGCCATTCGGCTTTCTCCAAAATGTGACCCCTTACCGCCTGTAACGCCACCACGGTGACGCGAAAGTCGAAGTCCATAATCGGTACAACTGCCTTAAAATCCCACATAAACGTGCGCTTCATAATGCTATGTACGCCGAGTAATGACCCATAAAGGCGTATTTTGAAAACTCAGGGCATTTGGTCTCTGATAAGAGACCGAGTATTCTGTGAATATGCCCTTAATGTCCAGCTTATTAGTATTCGGCACATTGATTCAAACCCCTGCTCAGAAACCAGCCGAAGTGGAAGTGAATCCACTCCAGTTGCAAGTAAGGCGGAAAGATTCAATGAACGTTATGGTCAACAACTGGTTTGACCTCAATTCTGGCAAGCAAAGCTCTTTAGAAGCGTTTGCCAAGCAAGCCGATAGCTATCAATTTGTATTTCTCGGTGAATCTCACGACGACCCAGTTCACCACCAAATGCAAGCAAACGTCATCGAGGCCCTGGCAAAGCGAGGACGAAACGTAATGGTTGGGTTCGAGATGTTCACTCGTCCCAATCAAGAAAATCTCAATGCCTGGACTCTGGGCAAAGAGTCCGAAGACGACTTTATTGCCAATGCAAACTGGAAAAAAGAATGGGGATTCCCTTTTCCTCTCTATAGGCCAATTTTCAACGTCATCAAGGAAAACCGCATCCCGATGGTTGCTCTCAACGTTCCACGCGCCTGGGCAAGTGCAGTAGGAAAAGGTGGACTTTCAGCTCTGACACCCGAACAACAGGCTCAAATTCCAACGGTTCTCACCAATAACGAGAATCACAAGGCTGTCTTCACTGGATTAATGGGCGGACACCCGATGACCGGACCACGGGGAGACAATATATACGCAGCCCAGTGTCTCTGGGACGAAGGAATGGCTGACTCGGCACTAAAGTACGTCTCCAAGCGATATGGCTCACCCGAAAACATGCCAAAAAATGCAGTTTTCGTAATTGTCGCCGGGATGGGACACGGACTCTATAAGCAAGGAATCAACTGGCGAATCATGCGAAGAACCGGAATGGATACCCTAACGGCAATTGGGATTGAGGGTGAGAAACCGCAGTCTGTTTCAAAAGGACTCGCAGACTTTGTTTACGTCTCCCCAAGCTTTGAACGAAAAAACTAACGAACGCACGAAGTAAGAAGATAAATTGGGTCCCGAACCAATAGGTTCGGGACCCATTTTGACTAGTTCCTTCTGAGGGCTTCGATTCGAGCCTCAATCGGCGGATGCGAGCTCCATAACTTGAACATCCCCTTACCATCAGCAATCTTTGCAGTTGCGAGTCCATTAGGCGCATCGAATGGCTCAAACTTTTGTTGCAGTGTTTGAAGTGCTCCGATCATTGAGCCCCTATTCAACAACTCACCAGCCATCGCATCGGCCCGGAATTCTCGGTGTCTCGACAACGCCATCGTGATCAAC
>JBAXBU010000086.1:0-12966 GCA_037141835.1 Armatimonadota bacterium
TGATCGCAATGACCACGAGAAGCTCAATAAGCGTAAATGCTTTTTTCATGATTTTTCCTATAAATGCTTTCGACTGAAGCTACTAACAGCAACCTCAGATCTGGCTCAAACCCCGCACAATTTCTAATGGAATTCATACGGCGAACAAGTTAGGTAATACGATATCAAAAAAAATGCCAATGTTCAATAGGTAATTCACATTTTGGGACTTTAGTCCCAAAGATTATTGAAAACCTAGTAATTTGAATGCCTAGCGACCGCTAATGTCTTGCGAGCCAGTCTTGCCTTCGAAGCTCTCACCAGCATGGGGCGAACTTTCGTTTTCAACCGCCGGACCTCGATAACCCTTGTCGAAAATAACCTCATCTCCACCCAAAGGATATTCCTTACGAAGCGGATGCCCAACCCAGTCGTCAGGCAACATAAATCTTGATCCCGGCATCAGTTCATTGCCCTCAAAGACAATTCCGTACATATCGCCAATTTCCTTTTCGGGATATTCAGCTCCCATGAAGATATGTTTTGCCGTAGGGATCGAGGCACCATCACTCACGGAAGTCTTGATAAAGATTCTTCGATTGAGCTTAATCGACACCAAATTGTAAATGACTTCAAACCGATCGTCAAAGTCTCGTTCATGAGTCCATGTTGAATAGTCGACCGCGACACACTCACTGAACAAGGTGTATTGAAGATCTGGATCCCCTTTCAGAGTCTTCAGACTCGAAAGGAGGTCGTCCCTCGATACGCAAATATATAGCTCGCCGTACTTGAGTTCGGATTTCTTGACCTTGTCGGTCAAAGCAAGAATTTCTGGGGCAACCGGATCAGCGACAACCGCTTCGGCAACTGTTTCTTCAGACATCTACGCCACCTCCAATTTCTTTGACTCAGTAATTGCATGTTCTGATTCTTCTTCCCAATCGAGAGCCCCGACTCGAACCACATAGGCATAAGCAAGAATCCAAGTCAGCATGTAGGCTAAAAATTCGAAAAAGCTTGTCTTCAGGAATCCGATGTCCGCCGTCTTATAAACCGTCATCCATGCCCACAAAAAGACAACTTCAATGTCGAACAAAATGAAGACAATTGCGATTACGAAGAACTTGATTGGAAAACGTTCTCGGGCATCTCCAACGGGAGCAACGCCGCATTCGTACGGAGAACCCTTATAAGGAGTGTTCCTTCGTGGGCCCAAAACCCAACTGATTGTTGCGAAGACTACGCAGAGAGTTGCCGCCAGTCCCATTGCCGCAAGAATCCCAAGATATGGTCCCATTAGACGAAAAGATACCCAATGTTGGCTCTGTAAGTGGATAATAAAGTAAGACGATGGATCAACCTGCGCTCCTTAACAAAATTGTCCAAAAGGAGAATCTTTCGATGTCCGAGGCAAACCTTCTCATGGGAGCTATTGTCACCGATGGAACTTCT
Organism: Armatimonadota bacterium; assembly: GCA_037141835.1. Lineage (GTDB taxonomy): Bacteria > Armatimonadota > Fimbriimonadia > Fimbriimonadales > Fimbriimonadaceae > Fimbriimonas. The sequence goes on from JBAXBU010000086.1 coordinate 1,435, forward strand.
GCCCAAATTGGAGCATTCTTAACCGCCCTTGCCATGAAGGGAATCCAAGTCGATGAACTTGCTGGTTTCGCTCAAAGGTTGAGGGAAGATGCTGTTCCCGTAAAGTGCCACGTTACAAACCACATCGATACCTGTGGAACTGGCGGTGGTGTGTCTTCATTTAACATTTCAACCGCCGCGGCAATCATTGCCGCTGCTGCCGGCGCCGTTGTGGCGAAACATGGCAATCGAGCCGTTACCGGAAGATGCGGCAGTGCAGACGTGCTCGAGGCAATTGGTGTACCGATTTGCGAGGAGCCAGAATCGGCGGCGAGGAGGCTTGAAAATCTCGGCTTTGCGTTTTTATTCGCGCCAAAATTCCATCCAACTGCAGCCCGAATTGGTCCAATTAGAAAAGAGTTGCCGTACCGTACAGTTTTTAACATGTTAGGACCTTTGCTGAACCCTGCAGGAGCAAAGCGTCAAATCGTGGGAGTTTGGGATCCGGGCTTGCTTAACCTGGTTGGAGAGTCTTTGCTTAAACTCGGATCAGAATTTTCAATTGTCGTTCACGGTGAGCCGGGGCTCGATGAAATCTCACCGATCAGTACAACTCAAGTAAGGATCATCGAAAACGGTGAAATGAGAAGGGAAGAGTGGACTCCCGCCACTTTCGGAGCCAAGCCCGCCGAGTTTTCTGCATTACTAGCCGGCGAAACTCCATTAGAAAATGGAGAAATGCTGATTGAAGCGGTAACCGAAATTCATTCATCGAAGTGCCAAGCCGTACTGCCAAGTGCCGCCGTAGCCGTGCGGTTAGCAGGATTGGCCGATTCTTGGGTGACCGGTTATGAATTGGCGAGGGAAACTGTCCGATCTGGACTTGCCTCCGAGAAACTAGAACTTTTGAGGAAGGATCTTTGACGATCCTCGAAAAGATTTTTGAAACGAAACGAAGTGAAGTCCAAAGGGCAAAAGAGGTAGTCAGCGCCGATACTCTTCGTGGGATGGCTGCTGACATGCCGCCACCGAAAGGATTTCGCGATGCCCTGATCCGCAACGCAACTAGACCAGCTCTGATTGCGGAAGTCAAAAGGGCGAGTCCTTCGCAGGGACAAATTGTCGAAGGTGAATTCGATCCTGTAAAAATTGCCCAAACCTATGAAGCCTCAGGAGCCGCCTGCCTTTCGGTCCTCACCGACGTTGACTATTTTCACGGATCTCCCCAATATCTCCAGGATGTTCGCAGCGCAGTTCAAATTCCCTTGTTAAGAAAGGACTTCGTTTTTGATGAGTACCAATTGGATGAAGCCCTCGTTTGGGGAGCCGATTGTGTGCTTCTTATTGTCGCCGGGCTACAACCTGACCAATTGAAGTCCCTCTATGCCGAAGCCCGCGAAAGAAAGCTTGATGTCTTGGTTGAAGTTCACAACGAATGGGAAACTGAAGTTGCATTAGAACTGAAACCCAATATGATCGGGATCAATAATCGGGATTTAGCCACGTTCGAAACCGACATTAGAACAACCGAAAGGCTCATCAAAATGATCCCGGATGGAATTTTGAAAGTAAGTGAAAGCGCATTGCATACACGCCAAGACGTTCAATTAGTTGAGTCGTACGGTGCTGACTGTGTTTTGATTGGAACTGCGTTTTGTGGCTCGCCAGACATTGGGGCAAAGGTTAGAGAGGTGATGGGAAGTTGACACGAGTAAAGATATGTGGCTTGACCAATTTCAAAGATGCCGAACTGGCAATTGAGTTTGGCGCCGACGCAATTGGCTTTATCCATGAGCCATCATCTCCACGTTGTATTGGTGATTTCGACCTTGAATGGCTAAAGGCTCTTCCCCCGATTCCAACAAAAATTGCAGTTTTTGGGAAGGTAAACCGTCCTGCATTCCCAGGAATCTTTGATCTTGTCCAAGGCGTCGAGTGGGAAGAGTATCCCGAACCGGCACCCAAACGAATTCATGTTTTGCGTGTCCGCCCCGGACAAAAGACGTCTGACTTTTCCGGCTTAACCATCAATTCTGCCGCAATCTTGCTGGACGCATACAAAGACGGCACGTACGGAGGGACGGGGATGGTCATCGATTGGGGCTTTGCGGCTGAGTTTGTTCAATGTGCCGAACGCCCGATCATCTTGGCAGGAGGGCTAACTCCAGCAAACGTTGCTGAAGCAGTTCAAAGGGTACGACCGTTTATGGTTGATGTATCAAGCGGCATCGAAGAAAAAAGCGGATTGAAAGACGCAATGATGATGCGGGACTTCATTCAGGCTGCAAAACAAGCGTAAAAAAATGCGAGGGAGCTGAAAGGAGAGCTTAAGCTACCCTCGCCAAGGCTTGCACCTGTTGCTTCGACCCCTCGTGTAAATTTCTCCCCCGGGGGTTCCCGCAACGGTACTCGTAATCTTACGAGGTAATCGCGTGAATGTCAATGTTAAGTTTGAATTAATTCTATTTTTCTTCAATAAATTCGCGATCGAGCGAAGGGAAGTCCAAGCCCAACCAAAATTTCTTTAGCGCCATTCTCGAAGAAAAGGGGAGTCGAGAGGATATCGGGTGTCAACTCATGGAGCCTAAAAATCAGCGTGGCGAGGCATGATCAAGCACCCCGTACAATTACCAGGAAGCTGAGCCGCCGTGTAGCCAGGCTACAAAGTGAGAAAGTCAATCTTCCCGGTCCAATTGCTGAATCAAAATTTTTTGGGAACTTTGGCATTAAATATGTTGTCTCTTCACCTGCCAGGCACCGCGTAAGAGCTTGGACTAGGTATCATTACGCCGAAATCATATCAAAAAGGAGGTGTGCGACCCTTGGCCGCCGCCATAGAAACTAAAAAACTAACGAAAAGCTATAAAAGTAAAGCGCATGGAATGGTTGACGTCGTAAGTCAACTTGATTTACACGTTGAAGAAGGCGAAATTTTCGGATTCCTCGGACCAAATGGTGCGGGTAAGACGACGACAATCAAGATGCTCCTCAGCATCATTGAGCCGACTGAAGGTGAAGCATACGTTTTAGGTAAAGAGCTTGGCGATTTTGATGTACACAAACTCATCAGCTACGTTCCTGAACGACCCTATTACTACGAGTACATGACTGGAATGGAGATCCTTAAGTTTTACGGATCTTTGTTTGGAATCACGGACACTGCCCGCATGGAAATGCTGCTTGAAAAAGTAAATCTTCATCGAGACAAGACCAAGACAATCTCCCAGTTCTCGAAGGGTATGCAGCAAAGAATCGGACTAGCGCAAGCCTTGATCAACGATCCAAAGTTGCTTTTCCTTGATGAGCCAACTGGTGGTCTTGACCCAATTGCTCACCGCGAAATCCGTGACCTTATTCTCGGCTTTAGAGAAGAAGGGCGAACCGTATTTATCTCGTCCCACGAACTGAGCGAAGTCGAATTGATCTGCGACCGAGTCGCAATCATCAACCACGGAGTCATTGCTCGTCAGGGCAAACTAACCGAACTGCTGAAAGGTGGTCGAGTTGAGCTCTCTGTTACCGGAGTCAATCGTGGCGTGTTTGAAGATATGAAAATTGCGGATAGCAACGTTCATGACATCGCAGGTGGCGTACTTTTCGACGTACCAGAGGAAGCAGATATTAACGGTGTTATTGATGCAGTTCGAGCCCAAAAGGGTTCAATTTCTGGCGTTGTTCCTCGAAAGAAACGACTCGAAGATCTGTTCGTCGAGACGGTAAATGCGAAGAATAAAGGAGATAACCGACTATGAGACCCATTCTTGCAATTGCAAAGGCTACCGTCGGTGAAGCAATTCGTCGACGTGTACTTCTGATCATTCTTTTTATCGCCACAATTTTGCTGTTCATTGCTCCTTTGCTGGGAGTTCTCTCTCAGCGACAAGAGCAAACAGTTTTGACTGGATTTGTCCTTGGTATCGTCCAGTTGAGCAGCGCGGTCATCGCGATTACGTTGACCGTCTATATGTTGCCAAACGAGGTCGAGCGAAGGACTATTTATACAATCCTTTCGAAGCCTGTCCAACGGTATCAATTCCTTCTCGGAAAGTACCTCGGAGCCGTTGCGGCTCTCGGACTCATGATGGGATTGATGTCCTGCGTCACGCTCGTCGAATTTGGAATTATGCAAAACAACTGGGGCAAAGGAATTGAATTGCTTCAGGGAATTGGCATGTTCTTTATTCAAATGAGCTTGCTGGCATCCGTTGCAATGTGTCTTTCGACCTTTATTGCTCCGCTGGTTAACTTCTTCTTGACGGGTGGTATCTACTTGATCGGAACCCTCGGTTATGCGTTTTTCGATTCCTTTTCGAGGAATCCAAATGCGTCAACCTACTCGAAGTGGTTAGCGTGGTTTGTCAGTACAGTGCTCCCAAATTTTGCGAGCTACAACGTCCAAAACAAACTCATCAACCCAGAGACCGTCATTACGAACCCGATTCAATACGCAGTCAACGCCGTGATCTATGGTGTGGTTTACATCACCATTATGCTCATTGCTGGCATGCTTATTTTCGACAGAAAAGAGGTCTAAGAATTGGCACATCCAAGTAAATCAGGCGTTAGAAAGAAGCTCTTATCCTTGGGGTTGGTCCTGTTCGGGTTCCAAGCACTTTGGGGAACGACTATGGTCTTCCCTGGGTGGAAGAAGAACTATAGCCCTGTTCAAGAGAATAAAGACCTTATTTCAGGATCGCTTTCCGCTGATCAGATGCTCTTTGCACTGGCTGGATTTCGCGAGCTAATTGCTGGAATCCTCTGGGTTCGAGCAGATTCGTTCTTTGAATCTGGAAACTACGATGCAATCCTTCCGATTATCCGATTGGTTACATTCCTCGATCCTCACCAGATCGACGTGTACGCCACCGGAATGTGGCACATCGGCTATAACTTCACCGATGAAGAGCAACGGTCAGATCGACGATATTTGCCGTCTGCATTAGCACTCGGTAAAGAAGGAGCAATGCAGAATCCGACAACTTATGAGTTGTATTTCGAAACAGCATGGCTCTGGTACCACAAGATCGATGACAACTACGAGAAGGCAGTAGAATGGATGGAGAAGGCAGATAAAGTTGGCGACATTAAATTGCAGCCAGCACGAAGAAACCTCCTAAGCCGACTGTACGAAAGAAATGGTCAGATCGACAAAGCGTTGAACCACTGGTTCTCCGTATACGATATCGCTCAAGCCGAATACGAAAAGGACGCCGAACGCAGAAACTTCTCGTTGCACCAAAACCGAGACACCATCGAAAATAACCTCGATACGTTGTTGATTCGAATGTCGCAGCGTGGCTATCTGGCAGGAAAAGAAGGTCGGAGCCTAGACGCATACGATGTTAACCCACCGTTCGATGTTGCATTTGGAGCGAAAGTTACGGTTACTTCCGAACGTGTTCTCCGGGTTCAAGGAAACTGGGATGTCTTGTCCGTAGGTACAAGAATCCGATGCATTCTTCGAGATGCAGATTTCCCCGATGCGATTCCTGGTGGAGTTCTTTGGGATTCCTCCGCAGACATCAACTTCGATCCGTCACGTGAGAAAACGTACATGATGGAGCAACTGTTCGTGAGAAACCAACGGTTTGACAAAACCATTGACATGAGCCGTGATCCGACGATGTATCCTTTCACAAAGAAGAACTACATCTTGGAGTTCTATTACAATCCTCGATCAGCTCCTGAACACATTCAAGACAAATTTGGATGGAATGGCGAAGGAATGACCGACAAGATTCCGAGCAATATTAGGACTGATATCCGTCCTAATCAACGATGCTTCTTTTATTCGATGGAGCTAACAAGAGATCAAATTCTGTTGCGTGGCGACTCACGAGGTAAGACGGTTACGATCAAATCTCCAGGCTATCGAGAAACCAAGCAAGACTATAATCAAGATGATCTAAAGACGGAATCACCCGCTCTTGGTGGTCAATAACAGAGCAAGTAAGTGCCCGGCGGTGCTAAAATTCATCGCCGGGAACTGCGCAGCAGCAGTTCATCGAACCTCGCCAGGGCCGGAAGGCAGCAACGATAAGGTGAAACTCTGGGTGACGTGGACCTCCCGGCATTGAATTAATCACGTGGCACAACTTGCTCTCTACCGAAAATACCGCAGTCAGACCTTCGAAGATCTGATCGGGCAAGACCATGTCGTCAGGACCATCCAGAACGCATTAAATACTGGTCGCACTGCCCAAACTTTTCTCTTTACCGGACCGCGAGGGACCGGTAAGACTTCCTCGGCAAGACTTCTTGCCAAGGCTCTCAATTGCGATAAGGGAACTTCTGGCACTCCCTGTAACGAATGCGAACAGTGCCTTATGATCACTTCGGGATCACACCCCGATGTGATCGAAATGGACGCGGCTAGCGATTCCGGTGTAGACGACGTTCGGGACAAGATTGTCGACGTTGTCTCCTATGCCCCAATGCTCGGTCGGTACAAAGTCTTCATCATCGACGAGGTTCACGACCTGTCACCAAAGGCATTTGATGCTCTCCTGAAGACCGTAGAAGAGCCGCCACCTCATTTGGTGTTCATATTAGCCACAACTGAATTCAACAAAGTTCCTGCGACAATTCGTTCGCGGTGTCAGAAGTATGAATTTCATCGTGCATCGATGAAGAATCTCTGCGACCGGTTGCTATATGTTTGCACCCAAGAAGGGGTTAATGCCGAACCAGCCGCTATTGCGGCAATTGCCCGTATGGCAGATGGCGGATATCGAGATGCACTCACCTTGCTGGAACAAGCCATCCTCGTGTCCGATCGTCAGATTTCCGTCGAAGTGGTCTATGATCAACTCGGCCTTGTATCCGAACAAGCCGTCGATGAACTCCTGATTGCCATTCAAATAGGTGATATTCCAAAAATTATCACTCACTTAGAAGAAATCATTCGAACTGGTCGCGATCCTCGTTCACTCCTTGAATCAATGCTTCATAGGCTAGGTGATCTTACCCGGGCGATTTACCAAGTCCAAACCGATGGAACCGATGCAACCCGAGAATCATCACTCCATGAAATTGCCGCCCGATTAGGAAAAGGCTTTTTGGTTGAAGTCCGAACCGCGCTAGCAGAAGCCCATAAAGTGATTCGAGATATTTCGTTGCCAAAGCTGTGGCTAGAAAGTGAATTCATTCGAATAGCAAGCCAAGGCTCGCCAACTCAAGCTGAACCGAGAGCCAGAGTTACCCCAGCCGTAAAGCCAGAAATTCCAAAGCCGGTCAGCGAAACGGTGCCAGTAGAAAAACCAGAAATTAAAGCAGTGGTTCATACCGAACAACCACCGAAAGAAACACTTCCAACCGAGCCAAAAGTTGTTGAAGGATCAAATGATTGGGAAAGACTCTGGAATGCCCTCCCGCTCAATCCAAAAACAGGAATGGCATCCATGCACAAGCTCAAATTGACTTCAGCAAGGCTCATTTCTGACGATGGCGCGAAGATGGTCATTGGCATGGATCGGGAGATGGACTTGGCGTGGTTCCAAGAAAATGCGGGTCGAATGAAGTTTGTTATCGATGCTTTGCCACTAATTGGCCGCGAAGGCACAATTCTTGAATTTATCCATGAAAAAAAAAACGACCAACGAGTGACTGAGTCTGAAGCGGTAGAATTACCGCTACAAGGCGCGAATCTCGAAAGATTGGTCAAAGAAGTCTTTAATCTTTCGGACTCAAAAGAAGAAGATTTAGGTTAACAATGAAACTTCCAAAAGGATTAGGTGGCGGTATGGGTGGTCTCGGTGGCGGACTCATGCAAAACGTTCAAAGTGCAATGGCGCGAGCCCAAAACCTTGAACAAGAACTCGAAGAAGAAACGATTCACATCGACAAAGGTCCGGTAAAAGCAACCTTTGACGGTACCGGTCGAATTCAAAAGATCACAATTGACAAAAGCGTTGTTGATCCTGAAGACGTTGAAGCTCTCGAAGATTTGATCACTGGTGCAATTCGTGATGGCTTCGAAAAGGCCGTCGAACTCCGAGCCGATCGAGTTGGAGAAATCACCAAAGGTCTCCCTCCAATTCCTGGTCTCGGACTCTAATCCTTGCTATTCGCGAAACCTCTAGCCGAGTTAATCGCGGAGCTTGAAAAGCTTCCCGGCGTTGGACCAAAATCGGCCCAGCGCCTGGCTTACCATCTTCTGCGAGTGCCCGACCACGAGGCGCTGAGACTCTCAAACGCAATTCTCGATGCAAAGGCAAAGCTGCAGTTTTGCGTCCGCTGTCAAAACATTTCCGAAGCCGAAGAATGTGATATTTGTCGCGACGTTCGACGTGAGAAGACGATTGTGTGCGTAGTGGGTGAGCCTCGCGACATTGTGGCGATCGAACGAACAAACGACTACAAAGGGCAGTATCACGTCCTCCATGGGCTTATCTCACCAGTCGATAACGTCTTTCCCGAGCAACTTCGAATTCGCGAACTCATCGAGCGCTTTCACCATGAGCCAATCGAAGAAGTCATTGTTGCCACGAATCCTACGATCGAAGGGGACTCAACCGCTCTTTACCTTGCCAAGCTTCTCAAGCCAATTGGAATCAAGGTCACGCGAATTGCCCACGGAATGCCCGTGGGCGGAGAACTCGACTACGCCGACTCAGCCACGCTGATGTCCGCCATCGAGTTCCGCCGAGAGATGTAAGACTTCAACTTCAGTTACACAAGCCGCATACGTTTTCGGAATTGGAAGAATCGGTAAACCGACTGTCCAAAGAAACTAAACAATAACCCAATCGGAAGAGCTCCAAGACCGTAAATGACCAAAAAAGGAACCACGAAAAGACAGTATCGTTCGGGATAAGGGCGATCGACAGCACCTCGAAGTATTCCAACGGCCTGTGCACGATATTTGCGCTGCCATGCACTGGTCGCGATTTCTCGACGAAGTTTCTTCTCAAATTCGGCGCGCGTCATGGGACCCCTCCATGTAGCTGGACTTCTTGGTCTTAGCACTTCCAAATGCACATCGGAATTCGCAAGAACAACTTTTTCAGTGCCATCGGCATAACGGGTCTTTTCACCATTTTTCATGTCCATTTGAATATAGACTCCGGTCGTTCCCATTGCCCGATAGCCTGGAACATCTACCATTGAACCAGCCGAAATGCCGTTAGCAACTTTCGGGTCCTTCAGCAGTTGCTTCCAAACTGAACCAAAGTAATCTTCGATCTTTGTTGCTTCCGTATCTCGTCCAATCGCTTCAGCAAGACTGGCATTGAGGTCTCGCTGCAAGTGAACAGAAAGCTTTCCCGAAGAGGCAGAATAAAAGGAAATGAGGCCAGCGGCAGGTAACGCGAGAATCGAAACGCAGATAACTGGAGCCAGGAATAGTTTCGCCCTCGGAATTCGCCCGGTTAATCGAGAGAAACAGTAGAAAAAGACAGCTGGGACTCCCAATGCGTATGCGAGGCGATCAGCACGGATTGTACTGAAATCGCTCATTATCAAGAAAATCCCCAATGTAATCAAAGCGAAGATTGTGGCTTCAGCGATCCTTTGACTCTTCGAGGTTGCGGTCTGGTTCATAGTCAAGTAATGCCTTGCAATTCGGCTAGGGTCTCCAAATCGTTCAATCGCGACCTTCTCAGCTGTTTCTTGACTTATGCCGTCCGACATTAGGTCCTCTACTATTGAGGACAAATGAGTCCTAGTTTCCTCTATCAACGATGATTCGCGGTCAATCGGAATTTTTCCATGAATGTCACGCCGGAGTTCGACCAAATACCAATCAATGTAACTCAGCTTCATTTTCCTTCCTCCACAGCGTGGCTAGAAAATATCCCGCCGACACCCGACACGAACTTAGCCCAAGCCGAGCGATGCTTCTCAAGTTCCTCACGTCCTCCGGGGGTAATCGAATACACCTTCCGGTCGGGCTTGCCATCTTGCATCATCCACTCCGCTTCAATAAAACCTGACTCCTCAAGCTTATGCAGAGCCGGGTAAAGCTGCCCTTCGCCGTACTTCAGCACTTCCTGACTCTGAGATCGAATCCGTTTCGAAATCTCATAGCCATGAAGCGCGTGGTCCGAAAGAACCGCCAGGATGAGTGCTTCTAAATCGCCTTTGAATGCCATATTGATACCTCTGATTTCTAGGTATCAATATCATACATCTATTTTTTAGGTATGTCAAGGGGAATAAGGGGAACATGGGGAGTATAAGACGGGGAATTTCGCATCCAGTTTCCGTTGCGTTGAGTCTCGAAAAAGATTCGCTTCACACGTCGGTTGATTCCTAACATGAACCTACCAATGAAAAATTTGGTTTTAGCTCTCTTATCTTCAGCCCCGAAGGAGGCGTTTCAAGTTAGCCCAATGCGAAGCGTTGGGTAGATCATAGAAGAACCTTAGGGCTGAAAGTCCGTTTCAATCCTGCTTCGCTGGCTCCACTTAGACCAATTTCTAACTGTCGATGACTGACCCCCTGAAAATCAGCGGATGATACAGGACTCGGAAATCTTCCTCAACTTCCCGCGTTTCCGATGTCTCGGCATCGTCCCGAGAGGCTCTGCTGGAGCTGCAAAGCAGCCGGCGGACCGCGCTTCCTTCGCTTCCTTCGCTTCCCGGCTATTTTCTCGGCATCAAAATCGGATACCCACTATTCTTAATTTCAAACTGCCCCGCCTTCTCAGGAGGAATTGCCGTCCTGGTTCGCGGAATGCTCATTAACATCATATTAGAGGTGATTCTCAACTTGTCCTTAACCGCCACCCACCGAACAAAGGTACGCCAATCGCCCTTCGGAACGATCTTGTTGTATTCCCACTCATATCCTGCGGGCAAAACAACTCGGTGGAAGCTGTTACCGCAGTCAGAAAAATTGTGATATTCGATAGGCTTCCAGTCCTTCCCGTCCAGAGCCTCTAGCCACGCCAACATGTTGCCGTCAGCGGCGCGCATCCACTCATCCTGGTCAGTCGAGTTCCAAAACTCAATCTTGACCCCACTGTCAGTCTGCGAAATGTTGGCATAAAGAGCTTTGATCACAATCCTCCGACCTTTGATCGGGTGCGGCATATTGGAGGACTCACCGTTACCGCCCGGCGAAATGGTGTCCTTCTTCAATGACCCAGCCGGATAAAGCGCCTGGATCATGTATTTAGAGTCAATCCGTAAAGGAATCTGGGCACCAAGCAAGAGTCCCGAAGCTAAAACTAATCCGACCATACATGTTAAGACGACGGGAGGGAAATTGAGTTTCGAACTATCCAAAATTGATCCGAAACCTAAATGTTGGAATCGGATCAAATTTCAAATTCAGGCGATCCTACGCCGGAACGATGACTGGAATGTCAAATTGGACAACTGCACGAGAATCCAACTGCAGATGAGAGTGAAGGCGAGCCAAATGCCAGTGTAGATCGCCACGGAGCCAACCGATTTAAACGTCAACTCCAAAAGCCCCATGGCCGGAAGCTGTTCCGCTCCTGCGATGAAGTTGAGCTGGTCGACCGCCATCGTTGCCATTCCCGAGTCCCGGTAATAAGAACCCGGATATCCGTCGGCTCTCCATGCTTCGACTGCCTTAGACGCATCC
>JBAXBU010000087.1:0-12722 GCA_037141835.1 Armatimonadota bacterium
GCATTTACTGAGCCTGGGCGGACTGCTCCCGCACGAATGTCGCCTGCTGCGCCAAGGAACATCGTCCCTGGGATTTCTTGAGGCTCTACTGATTGCGGCTCAAGCAAAGAGTCGAATCTAGCTAGCGTCAGCGAGCCGTGGGTGGCTAAGGGCATAGGGAATTATAACTGACCGATCAATCGAATGAAGCACGGCTCAATGAAACAGTATCATGTTGTCATGAAGGCATCACGAAGGCGAAAGGATTATTCGCCGATTGTGATGTCGGTTGTGCTGGTCCTCGTATTTTGGATGGACTTGTCCTTTTCTGACAGGCAGCACTTCATTGGTTCCGGATATGAGGATGGCTGGCAGATCGTCTTCACCACGAGCCCAATTTCGGGATTCATAAGTGGGCTAACGACATTGACCCTGGTCGCCGGTGTTATCGTTCTCTTCATCAGCTTATTCCGCATGAATTGGCAAGGGATTATTCTCTTGATCGTCATGCTGGGAACCTTGTTCGTTGCCTTCGGATCGGCCTTTAAGCAAGCTGGCGACTATCAAGATGCGGCGAAGGTGAAGGATGCTCAGGGCAACGAATATCACCTTCTCTTGTCGCACTTTTTGCAGGGTTCGCACTTGGTTATCGGCAAGGTAGTCCGGCATACGTCCTTTGAAACCGCGTATCAGGTCTTGGCCGATGATTCTTGGGAAAGTAATGGTCTACATGTCGTGCGCGCCAAGGGTGTATCTGACGGTTCCCGAGTCGCAATCACTCCGGCAGGGCTTTTGGTTGGGTTGTCGGGTAACTATTTGTTCGCCGCATACAATTTCAACACGAAGACTCGATTCAACACGGTCGGCCCCAATTTGGTCGGCGAGTTATCGCCATTTATCTTGCTCCGTGAGGGCGACACTCCAAACGAGAAAGACTTCCAAGACTTGCTGCACCTGACTGGGGACGATAAGCCCAATAGTGCAGTGATCAAGAAGGATTTGACGAGCCCGATTCCGATTGTGCGTGAGCTAGCAGCTCGGTACTTGAAGGTAGTCAAGAAGTGACTACAATTTCTTACTTTGGGCCTTCAGCAAGTTGAATCATCTACCTCATCTCTTCGCAAGCTCATTCTTCGCGCGAAGGTCTTCTCCTAAAAGGAGAAGATATTTTGGCTTTCCCCACAAGACAGACTCGTTTCTTTATGGCTTGAAGTTTTTAAGAATGACCGCAAGCTTGGGGTCTTTCTTCAGATCTACAATTCTTGGGAATTTCTTCGTAGTCAATCCCCAACAAACGGCTTGCGACTTCACCGTTGAACGAGTTGGTAGGTATTTTTTTAGAAAGCTTCGGATATCAGATTCGTTTCCGTCGCGAAGGAACCGAACATAGCCTAATCGACCACGTACGGTGTTAAAATCCTGCGTCATTAAGAAGTTGATCACAGGCTCAGTTGTGAATTTATAGCCTCGCTTATCAAGTGCCACAAAAAGCCCGCTGACAGCAGAAATTGAGGTGCTAGGTTCTAACGAAGCCCTCAACAATTCATCGTTCGAAAACGATGCGTTGGCCAAAACTTTGTCGGTGAACTGGTCCTCGGCAAGAATTATTTTGTCTTCGTTGGCATTCAAGGTAGCTTTGTCAAGTCCCTTAATTTCATCAGCTAATGTGACAGGCTTGGCGCAGCAAATTAGATTCGACAATACGACCAAAAGAAGACAACCTTTGAAAGAATTCATCATTTGGATACCTCTGCTTCGACTATAGCATTGTTATTCTGAACCCTAACTGATAGGGTCCAAATAAAAAAAAGCCCCGGAATTTCTTCCGAGGCTTTTTCCTTTTGATGGTAGTCAATTAACCCCCATCCCTGCCCTTCCCCCTCCAGCTCGTTCCTCGCTGCAAGGGGAAGGAACTTTAGGTTAGTAGCCGCCCATTCCGCCCATGTCGTCCATTCCGCCGCCCGGCATTCCGCCGCCCTTCTTATCGGATGGTTTATCGACAACGAGAGTTTCGGTTGTCAAGACCAATGCCGCGATGGATGCTGCGTTCTGGATGGTGGATCGGGTTACCTTTGCCGGATCAACGATGCCAGCCTTAACCATGTCGACGATTTCGCCGGTCAATGCGTTAAGACCAAAGCCGTCCTTTGCCGCTCGGACCTTCTCGACGATTACTGATCCTTCAAGACCAGCGTTCTTCGCGATGTGTCGTAGTGGCTCTTCGATAGCTCGCTTGACGATGGCAACTCCCGTTGCTTCATCGGTAGTCATACCCTTGGTTGAAAGGCTGTCACTGGCTCGAAGCAAGGTTGCTCCGCCGCCGGCGACGATTCCTTCGTCAACTGCCGCTCGAGTTGCCGAGAGAGCATCTTCGTATCGGTGCTTCTTCTCTTTGAGCTCGGTTTCGGTGGACGCGCCAACCTTGATGACGGCTACGCCGCCGCTCAACTTCGCAAGTCGCTCTTGAAGCTTTTCCTTGTCGTAGTTGCTGTCGGTGTGCTCCATTTGTCGCTTGATCTGATCAATTCGACCCATGACATCAGCCTTGGTTCCGGCACCCTCGATAATCGTGGTGTCTTCCTTGGTGATGATGACTTTCTTAGCGGTGCCGAGCATTTCAACGGTTACGTTGTCGAGCTTGACGCCAAGGTCTTCGCTGATGAAGGTTCCCTTAGTAAGAACAGCAATATCTTCGAGCATTGCCTTTCTTCGGTCGCCAAAGCCAGGAGCCTTGACTGCCGCGATTTGGAGAACGCCTCGGATCTTGTTCAAAACGATGGTCGCAAGAGCGTCACCTTCAATATCTTCTGAGATCAGAATGATTGGTCGTCGGGTTGCGGCTACCTTCTCGAGAAACGGAAGGAAGTCGGCTGCCGTGCTGATCTTCTTCTCGTGGATGAGGATCAACGGGTTATCGAGAACGGCTTCCATTCTTTCTGGATCAGTTACGAAGTACGGGCTGATGTAGCCTCGGTCGAACTGCATACCTTCAACAACTTCAAGAAGCGTTTCGCGCCCCTTTGACTCTTCAACCGTGATAACGCCGTCTTTTCCGACTTTATCCATGGCTTCGGCGACGTGCTTACCAACTTCAGGATCATTTCCTGCGATGGTTGCAACGAACTCGACTTGCTCTTTATCCTTGATTGGTCGTGACGATTCTTTAATGAATGCGACGACTTGCTCAACGGCTTTATCGATGCCTCGTTTTAGGGCAATTGGATTGCCACCAGCGGAGACGTATCGGAGACCTTCGTTAACAATTGCTTGGGCAAGAACGGTTGCCGTTGTGGTTCCATCACCAGCAACGTCGTTGGTCTTTGAGGCAACTTCCTTACAGAGTTGCGCACCCATGTTCTCGTACGGGTCTTCGAGCTCGATTTCCTTAGCGACGGTGACGCCGTCCTTGGTGATTAATGGGCTTCCCCATTTCTTATCAAGAACAACGTTGCGTCCGCGTGGACCAAGCGTTACTTTTACTGCGTCGGCGACTTTGTTGACGCCTCGTTCAAGCGCTCTTCGCGCTTGCTCATCGAATACTAGATTCTTTGCTGCCATTGTTTTCCTATTTTTTTCTAAACTTGTTGTTTTGGTTTGGTCGTTCTCGCCTTTTTTACGGGCTTGATTTTAATTTCTTCGTTAGGGCTAGTCTCTTCGAGGTGGGCGATCTCCGCCTGGTCCGCGGAATGGTGGTCTTCCACCGCCGCCGCCTGGCCTAAATCCGCCACCGCCGCCGGGACGTCCACCGCCACCGCCGGGTCTGAATCCACCACCGCCACCTGGGCGATCTCCACCACCACCTCGGTACGGTGGTCGGTCTCCGCCGCCACCTCGATATGGGGGTCTGTCACCTTGGGGTCGGTCTCCGCCTCGGTAAGGAGGTCGGTCGCCTCCGCCACCACCTTGGTACGGCGGGCGGTCACCTTGCGGACGGTCGTTGTTTCCTCGGTAGGGAGGACGATCGCCTTGGGGTCTGTCATTGTTTCCGCGATAGGGGGGACGATCTCCGCTGGACTGATCTCTCTCGCCGTTACCACGATAGGGCGGTCTGTCGCCGCTGGACTGATCTCTGTCTCCATTGCCACGAAATGGTGGTCGATCCCCATATGGGCGATCGCCTCCCGGTCTATCACCCTGCGGTCGGTCGTCTCGTTGATATTCTCTTCGAGGTCGATCTTCGCGGTCTCCGCCTCGATCATTGTCACGATCTCCACCGTATTCACGGCGAGAAGGTGGTCCGTCGAATTGTTGTCGTCGAACGCCAAATGCTTCGGATTCAATCTTTTGCGCCATTGAGCGGAGCTTGAGTCCAAGTTCTTTGGTTCGCTTCTCGATGTCGTGAGTGTGAAACTCTTCGACATATTCGAGATCAGCCGCTAACAAAACGAGCGTGTCAAGCGCTGCGATTGCACCCATTGCATCCTGCAAGAATCGGAGGAATTGAACGTCATTTGCGCGTCCAGCTCCGTCGGCAATTGAGGATGGGATGGCAATAGCTGCCCCTTTGATTTGTTGGATTAGGCCGTCTTTCTCGGCTTCTGGCAACAGTTCTGTAAATCGGTACGCGGTCGTCACCAGGGTGCGACCTTGCTGCCATACGTCGAGATTTCTATAATCGGCCATAAAGTTCTTTGCTTACTTCTTCGCCAAAATAGCGTAGATCTGGTCCTCGTCCAGGATTGTGTATTCCTTTCCGTCGAGGGCAACTTCGTTTCCGCCGTACTTACTAAAAAGTACTTTGTCTCCGACTTTAACGGTGAGCGAATTTCGCTGACCATTGTCGAGGACGCGGCCGTTTCCGGTTGCGATGACGGTGCCTTCTTGCGGTTTTTTCTTCGCGCTGTCAGGCAGGTAGATGCCACTTGCAGTTTTTTCTTCTGCGTCGAGCACCTCAACAACGACTTTATCACCGAGTGGTTTTAGGTTTGCCATTGTGGTTTTCTGTTTGTCTTCTCCAAAATATTTCCGACGCGAAAAGTTGGCACTCTCACGTTGGGATTGCTAATTGTACCCTTTTGAATACGCCAGAATTCAGGGCAAGTGCGAGGGCAGTGGTAATTAATTGCGAACGGAGCAGGCGAAGCCAAGAAATGAGCTTTCAGTAGAGAAAATTTAAGATTAGCTGTCAGCTTTCGGCAATCAGGGCAAAAGTTTTGACGTGCTGCTTCGATCGGGGTACAAATGAGAAAAACACCGACAATTCGAATTGATCCCTTGTCTCATATTCTGTTTTTCCGAAACGAACCCGGCATGTAGTTCCTGTCGTTCGAACTTAACATGTCTAACAAGATAGGAACAAAAATGGCTGAGCGAAAATCTCGCTCAGCCATTATTAATATTGTATCGAACGAAGCGATTAAGCTGAGTTCTTCTTTCGTCGCTTGATGAGCAACAAACCGCCAAGGCCAAGAATTGCAAAGCTTGCTGGTTCTGGAACGGCTTGAGTTGTGACTTCGAGCTTGACGCCGTCATTGAAGTAGTGGCAATCCGGATCGAATCCAAATCCCATCTTTCCGTCGGCTGCATATTGGTTCATTTTGCCGAGAAGTCCAAGGGCGCCAAGGTCAAAAACCAAGTTTTTTCCGGTTGCTTGTCCGCCAGCTGGGTCAGTCCAAGTTCCGACTACAGTTCCTTGACCGCCAAAGTAGTTACCGCCTCCTTGGTTGTCGTAGAACGAGTTGACTCCAGATGCGGGGTTGTCGAGCATGTTGACATACAGAATGTCGTCTTCTACGGTCCAATCCCAGATATTGGTGATTGTCAGTTTGGCTCCGGTGATGATGGCCAGCCGGAAGGACGTTGTCGATTCCCCATGAATATGCATAGTAGTGATCGAGGTCGCTTAGGTCAGTGTTGCTAGGGACGAAAGTCTTTGTCGTTTGAGCAGAGGCAAGTGATGCGCCTACGGTAAGGACAAATAGTGTGGCTATTCGAGAAATATTTCGATTCATGATTGCTCCGTGCAGAGAATTTTTCAATCCGAGAATTGATGGAGCAAGAACTGTTCCAATCAGATTGACCTGTTCACTCTTTTGGTTGATTTGCTGGGTTGGAAAGAATCAAAGGTGTGGGCTGCTTCGTCTTTGGCTTGATGCACCCAATGCTAGTTTATGTCGCGTTGAACGGTGCATTTCAGATCCGTACTGGGGAATGGAGTCTGTTTTGCGGTGGAGACATCATGCTTAATGGCGTTTCGCCTTCGGTGCCAGTGTTTAAGGGAATTTCCGTTCCTGCCGAAGCGATTTTCTACGCGAATTTAGAGATTCCGCTGACTAATACATCAGAAAGGACCCGTCGTAAGACGGCGGCTGACATCGCAGCTCGCAACCAATACGTTCTTAAAGCCGACCCGGGACACATCAAGAACCTTGTTTCCGCAGGGATCGATGTTGTTAGTTTGGGAAACAATCATGCGATGGATGGCGGAGTGTCGGGTTTGAAGCAAATGACTTCCCTTCTCGATTCCAATCATATTCAGAGATGTGGAGCGGGGCTGAATTGGAAGGACGCAACCAAGTCAACGGTCGTTGTTGCACCGGATGGAACCCGGGTGGCATTCATTTCCTACCTATCCTTCCGATCCGTTGGAGGGTTAAGGATTTGCACTCCCGCCACGGCTGAATCGGCAGGAGTTGCTGCCCTTACGCTCGACGGAAAGAGTGGAGTACTGGAGTGGGGCCGGTTAAAGAAGATAGTTGACCGAGCGAGGTTGGATGCGGATATGGTGGTGGTTGCGCTGCACTGGGGAATCGAGCGGCAGCCCTTCCCTGCTCCGTTTCAGGTTTCGTTGGGACGATTGTTTGTTGATGCGGGAGCGGACGTTGTTTTAGGTGCCCATCCTCATGTCTTGCAGCCCGGAGAACTCTATAAAGGCAAGCCGATTATTTATTCGCTGGGGAATTTTGTTAACCCGGGCGGTGGGCAGGCGGCGATGTATAAGTTGACGTTCGATAAGAGTTCATTTAAGGCGGCTGAGATTGTTCCAACGTCGTATTCGGGTGGACGAGTGAGCTTTTCGAAGCGAGACCCGATAGAGATTTCGAAGCAAGAACAAGGATTAAAGAAACGATATCCATCGCTTGAAGCCGAGTTAATGACGATTCCGGTTCCATCCGGGTAGTCCAATGAATAGCCCAACCCAGATTCCCTACCGAGACTTGATCAAGCAAAACTGGATTCATTCTATTGCGGATTTGGCCGGCATGGAACCACAAGGGGAAACCATTGAAGGAATCCTTGACCTCTACGATGAACCAGATCGTCATTATCACAACATTGACCACATTGGCACGATGCTGGTAGTTTTCAAATCTGCACGACCAAAGTGCACTATGCCAAATGAGGTGACATTGGCCATCATTTTTCATGACGCAGTTTATAACCCACGAGCCAAAGATAATGAGGAGAAAAGCGCGGAGTTGGCCGTAGAAACGCTAGCCACTTTCGGAGTTCCAAAGGTCAGCTTAGACTTGATTGAAGAATTTATTTTGTGTACGAAACACCATATTCCGACGGCTCACCCAGCCTCTACTTTGATGATCGATACAGATCTTTCAATTCTAGGGTCACCCGATGAAGAATATGACAAGTATTCTCGCGCAATCCGAGCCGAGTACTCGTTCGTGAGTGATGAAGACTATCGGGTTGGACGAACAAATGTTTTGACTTCGTTTTTGGGTCGGGACTCAATCTATTTGTTGCCATGGTTTCATGAACGGTTCGAGGTGCAGGCAAGAGAAAATATCGCAAGAGAAATTGCGACAATTGCCGCCTGATTAGTTATTCCGTTAAGGGCCGAAGGTCCGATTCAAGTTAGCCCAGTCCGAAGGACTGGGTAGGAGCCAACAATAAAATGCGGTCTGAAGGACCGCGTCAATCCCAAACGTATCGTTCGTCATAGGCAATTCCATATTTCTCTAACAGCCCCCGATATTCGTCTTGGAAGGACAATTCGCCATGATGTTCTTTTTGATTCGCAATGTAAGCAATCACTGCACTTTCCTCACTCGGCGAGACACTAAAAGCGCCATAGCCATGCTGCCAACCAAACTCTCCAAGTCTTGGAAACTCCTGCTTCAACCATTTCGAACTTGAGGTCTTGGTCGATTCGACTACCTGGGCGATGGTTACCGTTCTAGCCAGTCCGAAAAGCATGTGGACATGATCCGTATGCCCTCCAACGATAATGGGCACGTTACGCGCATCCGCTAACACGCGGGATAGATACGCATGAAGTCGAGGCTGCGTCTCATCGTCAAGCCATGGGTGGCGATTCTTGGAACTGTAAACAAGGTGGACTAAGATCTGCGAAAGAGATTGCGGCATTTCGCCTGTTTTACCGGATTAGCGCGGTCCTTCAGACCGCAAGATACATCGGCTCGTATCCCAGCCCTTCGGACTGGGCTAACTTGACTCGGACCTTCGGCCCTTTAGGTCTCAATATATAGGTTGAGATCCGAACTCTTAACGTTAAGCCTTGGACACATGTTTGAATATAAAGAAAAGCATGCGGGGACAACAACCTAGTTTAACAATTTCGATCAACGAAAATTCCCTGTTAGCCAGAGGCTAAAAGCTTCCCCGCTCAACCCTTGACGAAGGTACAATTACTATCCAAGAGGCATCCGCTTGGCATCTGCACGAAAACCCTACAAACGCGCACTCATTAAACTCAGCGGCGAAGCTCTCGCCGGAGACCTTAAATTTGGTCTCGACCCTCACATTCTCAACTACATAGCCAAAGAAGTCGCAGATGTTCATCGTGCTGGCATCCAGTGTGCCATCGTAGTTGGCGGCGGCAACTTCATCCGTGGTGAAACATTCTCCGTCGAAGGAGGCATCGATCGTTCGGTTGCCGATCAAATGGGAATGCTGGGAACCCTGATGAATTCACTGGGTCTCCAGAGTGCAATAGAGCGTCAAGGAATCGAAGCTCGCGTTCAAAGTGCGATTACCATTGCTTCGGTTGCCGAACCATTTATTCGACGACGAACTCTCAGACACATGGAGAAAGGACGATTAGTTGTTCTTGCGGCCGGAACTGGAAATCCGTTCTTCTCAACCGATACTGCAGCGGTTCTTCGGGCTCTTGAGATTGAAGCCGATGTTCTGGTTAAAGCGACCAAAGTAGACGGCGTCTATGACAGTGACCCAAAGAAGAATCCGAATGCGAAACGATATGCAAAACTGACCTATACCAAAGCGATTCAAGATCGCCTCAAGGTCATGGATCAAACCGCCTTTACAATGGCGGATGAGCACAAGATGCCGATGATCATTTTAGATTTTCATAAGCCTGGTAGCCTGCTTGACGCCCTTACTGGTGGCGTCTCGGGAACCTTAGTAGGAGACGATAACGAATGAGTGTAAACGAAATAATAACGGAAACGGAAAACAAGATGCAGCACGCGCTGGACGCAATGACTCACGACTTTGCGGGCTATCGAACCGGACGGGCAACACCACAAGTACTGGACCGAGTTCATGTTGAATACTACGGAACCGAGACTCCGATCACGCAGATCGCCAACGTTAGCATTCCTGAGCCGAGACAGCTTTTGATTCAACCTTACGAAAAGCATATGACGCCAGTTATTGAGAAGGCGATCATGAAGAGTGACCTCGGAATTAACCCGGTCAACGATGGCAGCGGAATCCGTCTGACCTTTCCGGCGATGACTGAGGACCGACGGAAGGACATGGTTAAACAGGTTCATGCGCGATCGGAGCAATGTAAAGTCGCGATCCGTAATGTGCGCCGTGAAGCTAACGATTCGATTCGAGCTCTTGAAAAGAAGAAAGAGATTACGGAAGACGACGTAAAAGGTAATGAAACAAGAATTCAGAAGCTAACTGACAACTTCACGGCGAAATGTGAAGATATTGGTAAGAAGAAGGAAGCGGAACTTCTCACTGTTTAGTCGTAAATAGCAATGGCATCGGCAACCCTGAACCGACTTCAAAAGAAGGCAGTTGAACAAGGCATTAACCTGGAGCAACTGCCTAGCCATGTCGCCATCATCATGGACGGCAATGGTCGGTGGGCGAAGAAGAAAGGCTGGCAACGTCTGCTTGGGCACCGCGAGGGATATAAAGCGTTGCGTGGCGCATTACTTGATGCCAGTGAACTAGGAATCAAGTATCTGACCGTTTATGCCTTCTCTGCGGAGAACTGGCGACGGCCCGAAGAAGAAGTCAGTGGGCTTATGAAGCTGATTGAGACCGCAGCACGCGAAGAACTTCGGTCAATGCATCAGAACAATGTTCGGGTGAATGTTTCGGGACGAATTGAAGAGCTTCCGGCAGGTCTTCAGCAAGCCTTGGAGAATGGCATGGAGACAACCGCCAACAATACGGGCATCGTCTTTACTCTTGCGGTGAACTATGGAGGACGAGCCGAGATCGTTGACGCCGTGCGAGATGTGGTTGCCGCCGGTTTCGAGCCAGAAGACATCACCGAGGAGATCATTTCCGCTCACCTTTACAATCCTCAACACCCGGAACCAGACCTCATGATTCGGACGGCGGGAGAGATGCGGTGGTCAAACTTTTTGATCTGGCAAGGTGCCTATTGCGAGCTTTGGGTGACGAACGATCCTTGGCCGGAGTTTGGTGCTGAGCATTTGTTGGATGCGGTGAAGGAATATCAGCGGCGGACGCGGAAGTTCGGCGCCGTTGTTGAGTAGGGGCGTCGGGGATCGGAGACTCGCCGTTCAAAGGTACGATGACACACATAGGGCGACACGTTCGCTTAAGTTATGAAACGTTGGCGAAAAGCTGCTTGGACATTTCTGATCACGATCACATGCCTTCTTGTCTCATGCGTTTGGGCGGTCAAGACTCGATCTGGATTAGTCTTTGAGAAAGACCAGTACTGGAAGCAAATTTTGGACAACAGTCCGTACGTCACCAAGAATAGAAGTCCGTTTGACCACCAGTTTTTGAGATCTTGTCAAATTAAGGAAACTGGAACGCTAAAGGGTCTCCAGAAACAACATGTCGAGTCGGACTCTGCCTTATTGGGTGGGGATATCACCGAAACTTGGCATGGACCCTGCTACGTCGAGGTGGCGGTCGATGGTGGACGAAAGATCATCTGGGGCAAAAAGCTTGTGAAAATTGAACGAGGATTGACTCATTCTGTTCATGTAACGATTGAATAGTTCGCAAAACGAAGTGCAAGTAAAGGTGCTTGTTTTCTCAATCAACCAATTCTTTGGCACCTAATCTGCAAACTAACTTATTGACATTCGAAAAAGATCCGAGGCTCCTCCCCCAGTTCTCGCTTAGGATCAAAAGCTTAAAACGCGGCCGGAATCGCTTCCTGGTCGCGTTTTTGTTTATTCTGGCTACCTTAACCTGAATCAGATTCTGGCTTGATTAGCTTAAATCCAAGCAACAACCACCCGAAGATGAGGCAAAGACCACCGATTGGTGTGATCGCACCAAAGACCCGAACTTGGGTTCCGACGAGGGCATAGAGGCTGCCTCCGAAAATCGTGATTCCGACAATCCAAAGCCAACAGACGGTTCGGTAACTTCCCTTCTTATCGTATAGGGCGAGAGCGAGAAGTGCTATGGCGTGAACTAGGTGATAGTGCGCGCCAGTCTTCCAAATTTCGAGGTCTGCGGGCGACACTTTGTCTTTGATGGCGTGGGCGCCGAAGGCACCAAGCATGACGGCAAGTCCCGCCATAAAAGCCCCAATTGCTGCAAAACGATTTGAATTCACGTTTCCAAAGAGTACCGTGGCGTACTAAACTAGACATATGAAACTTTTCGCTCTTTCACTGATAGTTGTATCCATTCCTTTCGTTCAAGGAGCAGTTCAAGATCCTACTACACCGCCAGCACCAACTACACCATTGAAAGTCGTCAAGCAGGTGAAGTCAATGCGAGTGATCGTTGACGATAAGGAAGTCAGCTTTGGCGCGAACGGAGTTCGGACATTTGGCGGTCGGACATTCGTGCCATTTAGGGCACTATTTGAGGCACTTGGGAGCGAGGTTGACTATGACTTGGTTCACAAGAAGGTGACAGCTACAAAGGGTAACAATGAAATTGAATTGACCGTCGGCGAAGTCATTGCCCGAAAAAATGGCGCTGAGATAACAATGGAAGCGGCTCCTCAATTGGTCAAAGCGACGACCTATGTTCCGCTACGATTCGTTGCCGAATCCCTTGACGCCGAAGTTGACTATGATGGAGCAGCTGGCGTAATCAAGATTACGACAAAGGGATAGGGAGAGCCAATCTAAAAAAGGAAAGGCAACGCAATTGCGTTGCCCTGGGAGCTTCTGAGAAAAGCTAGTTCTTGATAATAATCTTTTCGCCCTTCACGTTGAACATGAATGTGAAGTCTTTTGGCATTTCCTTGGACAATCCTTCAAAAAGCATTGCCTTCTGAGCTTCAGTCAGGTCGCTGAACTTTAGGAAACCTTGCTTCTTCATCAAATCTTTTTGAGCATTTGACATCGATTGAGAGAACTTTTCTGGATCGACCTTCTTGAACGTCATCCCTTTGAAGTTCAGTGCTCCGAGGGAATTTTTCATTCCTGAAAAGGCTTTTAGATTGAGAGCATTTCCAGCCTTCGTAAGACCGTGAAGGGACTTAAGTTCCTCAAATGCCTTTGGATCTATCGTCTTGAATTCGTATGACTTTCCGTCCTTCCCGAAGCCGCGAAGGGATTTTAGCTCCTCAAAGGCTTTTGGATCCATTTTCGGAAATTCCTTGAGGTTGAGCG
>JBAXBU010000088.1:0-12649 GCA_037141835.1 Armatimonadota bacterium
GCCATGAATTTACGAAATTCCTTGATGGCTTCTTCCTTTTTTCCGTCGGCATCGAGGCAGACAATGGCTTGGTAGGCGGCTTGATCGCTGAGGGTTCCGAATCCAGGGTCCATCGCGTCGGTGCCTTTGTGTTTATAGGAGGCCTCGATGAACTCGGCTCGGGCGGTGGTGAAGTCTCGCTTCTTGGCACTTTCGTAGGCGGTGGTCATTCGAGCGCGAGTGACGGCGGTTTGAATGGTTTTGTCCTTTGACTCAGCATTTTTGGCAACGAAGGACTTAGGCGATTTTTGCGCCTCGGCAAATGCTTGGTTGACTTCGGGAGCTTTGTGCACGATCGGAGTCGGCTTTCGATTTGCAACGAAAAACCACCCGGTGCCAACGGCTCCGACCACAAAAAGAGACGCAATTCCGATCCTGAGGGGTGTTTTCATTGGTTATCTCACCTTCCAGATTCTCGGCTTACAGTCGGTTAACGGGAACATTTGTCCCGGCACGGTCTCGAGCCATTGGGAACCAAAGTACTGCCAGGTTGACGATGATTCGTTGTTTTGGCAAAGGGCAACGTGCTTCCACATGTTGATATTGTTAAAATTGCCATCTCCACCGTACGCCGTCTTCCAAATGATATTCGCGTATGGCATTTGCCAGTTAAGATAGTTGTTTTGGTCGTCAACGGTTGGAGTCACGCTGTAATAGGGCAACGTAGTGTAATCACCGGGACCAGACTGGGTTCCACCTGGGTTTAGGGTCCATCGGGTATCCCAAATCGCATCTTGACTCTGAGTAAGCTTTGAATCGGTTAATGCGGGTCGGTAAAGACCGATCGTTCCGGCCGAAAAAGTACCTCGCATTCCGGTAGCAAAAGTAGTTACGCAACCGGCTAAGTAGTTAGTAGCATTCGCTTCGTTGACTAGCTGGAGTTGAGTTCGAGCCAAACCGCTCTGGTCTTTTGATGAACCATAGGGCATGTTGCCAACAAAGTGACCGCCTCGGAAAATCCAAGGGTTGAACCAGTTGTTGCTAATTTCAGCATTTGGGTCACCGGGGAGTTCACCGTCGAGATTGGCTTTCCCGTAGACTTTTCTTGAGTCGAAGCTGATTGGAGCAAGATCGATTTTATCGAGATTGAGAGTAGTTGAGTGCCAGCCATTTGCTAGGTTCATTACTGGCTGACCCCAAGTTTGAGTTGCTTCATTCCAATATTTCGAATACCCGTAGAATAGGGCCCATACTTTCACTTGCCCGCCAGTAATGTAGCCATTGGTTCCCCGTTGGACATGAACGTTCCAGTCGGCAGCAACCGGGCCAACGACGGTTGCGCAGGCTTCGCCGGGGGCTGAATCGAGTATGACGGTTGGGGCGGTCGCGGTTGATTCGGCTCCAATTTCGCTACCAGAGGGAACACCAACTCTTAAGATCATTGAGTAGTGTCGCCAATAATTCCCGAAAACTGGCGGGATTGCAGTGTCCGGTGAATCTACAACTATGTACGGGCATTTCAATTTTAAGCGAGCGACATGGCGATCCGTATTTGCCAACTGTAATGTTCCACCGGAAACATATCGGGTCCAAGCGTGGAGCTTTTCTTCAACCTTCATGAGGACGGTGTAGCAACTTAAGATCTGCCCGTTTCCATCGCCAGCGGTTCCGCCTGTCGTTGCAGTTGTGCCGGTCGTGCCAGTAGTTGTGCCGGTTGCGGTGGAACCGGTGTCTGAACCGATCACAACTCCGCCGCCTTGTTGTGCGCTGGTGACGATGACCAAGAAGAGCACCAGTATAATGCCGATCAGGATTCTGTGGTTGGTGTTGCCTCGATTCATGTTTGTCCCCTTAAAAGATTTTGCTACCTGTTCGTTATAACAGGGTTTCTTCGAAAAATGTGAAAGAATTTTGCAAGTTTTTTATTTCGTGAACGACTCTACGGTTCTGATTCTCTCCAAAGAGATTCAGTTTGAATCCAAATATTTATTATTTGAACCTAGATCTGATTTAACTTGGCAGCCCCGATAATTCTCGTAAAATGTGAGGAAAAACTGTTGGACTATTGGCGGCGGTTATCGTAAATGGCAAATTCTCATTTCTACCTGATAAATCTTCGCAGCCCTGGCAACTTCTTTCGCTTGCGGCTACGGTGGACGGGGCAAGTTCGCAGTTAATCGCTTAAACCGGCCACCCCTGAATATGCGTTTTACTCACACCAAAAGATGGCTAGTCCAGTTGAAGTACAAGATTATGGCTTCTTAGGACTTCAACATCCTGGCAAGGATGTCCTTTTGATAGGCGCATACAGCGCCAACTCTCATCATTGCCTGGTTAGCGTCATCGACCGAGCTCATGCCACACACTTTGATTCCGATAGGGACGAGGATTTTGGTTAGCGTTGTACCGGTGAAGGCGCGACCTTCGAAATAGTGGTCCAAGAAACAGATATTGATCTTCGACAAATCGACTTCGGGTGTTGTGGTGCTAGTGAGAGGATTAATACCGGCGAGGGTGGCGTTTTCGACGCTCGTCACACCGGCGTAACCGTAGACGGTGTGCCCTTTTTGTTCGAGCCAGGCTATTAGGCGATGCGCGAACGAGAGCTTATCCTCGATTACGAGAATGGTTTGAGGGCGTTCGAGGCTGAGGATTTCCATAGGCTTAGGTAGAGCACCCCCTCAGTCTTATCTTCGCTAGGGCTCGACAATCCAGCTCCCCCAAGGGAGCAGCTTGATTTATCGGATCCATTCGAATTTGGACCATCACAATAGTTTCCGCCTTGATAGCTTCACTTCTCTTATTTCTTCTTCTTTCTCGAGGACTTTTTGCCTGGTTCGAGGGACGTAGCAGTCGAAAGGTCCACGTCATCATCGGTCGAAACATCGAGCTTTCCACGAATGATGATTGCGTGAGGAACTGGTCGCGAAGGGTGATCTTTGTTCGAGTGCCCGGTCGCCTTGATCTTATCGTTAAAGACCAGTGAAGTGGAGAAACCCGAGTCGATAAGAACTGCTTCTTCGATGCCAGCTTCGGCGATAGCTTCAGCCAAGCGTGCCGACGAGATTGAATCGGTAGCGGTTCCCGCAACAAACTCTCCTTCGGCGGTGACGCCAATAAAAGCTCGGCGGCGGGCATCCTGGATATCTTTGGCACCAAAAATGCTTTGATCCTCTGCCGGCCGCGCCTGACCTTTGTGTACCAACCAGACTCCACCCATAAAGCAGTCGGTGTAGTCTTTCATGAAGTACTGATACTGTTCCTCTTTATTCATTTGGGCCGGAACATATGGCAAAAGAGCAAATTCATTGTCGCTCCAGATCACCAACGGGCGATCGTTAATTTTTGGCCATCGTTCGGGTGCGATATCGGGAGTTATTTGGGACGCTTCAGCGGTCTTGACTGGTCCAACCATCCCAG
The DNA here is from genome assembly GCA_037141835.1 of Armatimonadota bacterium. Lineage (GTDB taxonomy): Bacteria > Armatimonadota > Fimbriimonadia > Fimbriimonadales > Fimbriimonadaceae > Fimbriimonas. The sequence goes on from JBAXBU010000088.1 coordinate 3,400, forward strand.
GATCCTTGGAGTCTATCGCTGCCATTACAAAGAACCCCCCGTTGATGCCCGCAACCGCGTTACCTTCGGTGACGAATTCCTTTACTGGTTGCCGACCACTCTTGCTAAATGCCGTACTGGGGTGACCGCCAAAAACCATTTTGAGCGGGACTCCAGCGTAAATCCCCGATTTATACCGGACCAAAGAGTCCTTCTTCCACTCCTTTCGCATAACCTCTGCTGGGGCACCAAGTTTTGCCTTTTCGGCATCAATAAGAGCCTCCGTATATTTGGTATGAACATATCGACCAACTGAAAATATGTTTGGCGATTCCTCGGCTGGAGTATTAATGATGGTGAAAGCCATTTTGTATCCTGCCTCTTGGGCGAGAATTTGAGTGTCTTCTCCGTTACTACCGTTCGGATATGCCAAGTAGTCGACCTTGATTCCGAGTTTCGTTTCTAGCTCCTCTTTGGAAATTGTTAACTCATCTCTCTGAGTATTCAGGTCCCGATCCTTTAGATCGAGATAGTGGTTGATCGTGTGTCCTCCCACGGTAAAGAGAGGGTCCTTGACCAACTCTTTGAGAGTCTCCCAACTCATTTTTGCTCGACCCTCGGTTTTACCAACGAAGCCAGTGTGGACAAACATTGTTACGTGATACTTGTACTTTTGGATAATCGGCCAGGCAAGGTCATAGAAGCTTTGGTAGTTGTCATCGAACGTAAGAACGATTGATTTCTCGGGCACCTGTTTGCCGTTTGTCAGGTGCTCGTAAAGATCGTTTAGAGAAATTACGGTTCGACCATCAATATCGATGGCATCCATCATTTGGGAAAATTCTTCCAGCGAGCAATCATACCAAAGGCTCTCCCTATCCCGTACTGGAATAAGGTCGTGAAACATGATGATGGGAACTCGATTTCCCTGTGATTCAAAGCAAATATCTTTTTGGAGGGGTTCGGCACCCCGAAAACTGGCACTTTTGGCTTCTGTATTAGAAGCCGACTCATTGGCCGGATTGTTTGAGTTTTCTTCTTTGTTGCAACCGCTGAGGAGTCCAGTAGCCAGGATTAGGGTCAACAAATAAGCTAAAAATTTCATCCGTGTATCTCAATAACATTTTAGCTTTTGCTTTGAGTTCCGAATGGTACGCTTATTCGAATGTTCGTAACTTTTGAGGGTCCGGAGGGTGCGGGAAAAAGTACGGCGCTGAAGTTTATTGCCTCAAAACTTACCGATCTTGGACATCATGTTGTCACCACTCGCGAACCTGGCGGAGGTCCACTTGGTAAACGTATTCGGCAGATGCTCCTTGAAGAGGGTGAAGTGTCGGCAGAGACCGAACTACTACTCTTCTTAGCTGACCGAGCCAACCACGTTCAAACAATTGTTGTTCCCGCCCTTAGTGCGGGCTCTGTGGTTCTTTGCGACCGGCACGCCGATTCGACGATTGTCTACCAAGGCTATGGGCGAGGATTAGACCTCAGTTTCTTGAAGGCGGGAAACCAGTTTGCGACCAAAGGACTTACTCCAGACCTTACATTGCTCTTTGATTTGGATCCTGAAATTGGCTTGGAGAGGCTGAATATATCTGAGAAAACGCTTTTGGAACCCGATAAGAAACGCAGGGATGTGAACAGATTGGATCGAGAACCATTGGAATTTCACCGTAAAGTTCGAAACGGATTTCTTGAATTGGCAAGAAGTGAGCCGGACCGATTTGTAATCCTCGACGCTGAAAAAGGGCCAGAACAATTGGCTCAGGACGCACTTGATGCCATTTTGGATCGACAAAAAGGGCATACTTCTATCACCAGATGAAGCTGGCACTAAAAGGGAAATCAATAATGCTTGTCGCAACGTTACTTTTGCTTGCAGGATGCAAACAAAAGACCGGGATTGAGATTCTTAATGCCCAAATGTCTGGTCTTAAAGCCCTGAAGTCTCAATATGTCGTCAAAGAAGATGGCGAAAAGGATATTGTCGTCAATGTCCTTTATTCAAAGCCAAACCGGATATTGGTCAGTTCTGATGACTTTGTCGTCGCATTGAACGAACTAGACGGTCACTTTGAATCGCTGTATAGCGAAAAGGTTTATGATCACCTGCCATGGGATGGGAAGGTCTATCCAGGAACCGGAAAGATTGTTCCGACAACCTTATTGGAGGCCGGTCCTGCGGCAGCAAACCCACCGGTGAATCTTATTCCCGAAAAGCCATGGGTTTTGGAAAACAAAAAGGGCAACATTGAGCGGTACACCAAGACGGTCCAAGGTGCTGAGGGCCCGCAGACCTTTAAGCTTGAAATAACCGACAAAGGAGTCCCGGTGCAATTTATTGTTCCAAGCGGAATCAGTTACGTTGTGAAGAGTTTTGAGTTGGTCGACGACATTCCACTTGAAAGCTTTAGGGTCGAACCAAAGGAAGGATTTGTTGGCCATCGAATCTCTCCCGATTTAATCAACTTAGAAACGGGAATGAAGTTTGATTGGTCAAAGTTCGAGGCAGCCAACGACGTAAGCCAGTTCAAATTGGATGGAAACACGATGTTCGTTTTTGTGGATCCATCGGAAGCAAGTTCTGGAAACTTATCGCCATGGCTTAAAGCACCAGGTCCTGGCTTTCGCAAAGTAACGATTTCCAAGGGAAGCGCAGCTTCGGGATTTTTTGATCCAAAAGGGCTTGAAATTGACAAGATAACCACCACTACTCCAACCTTTGTAATGGTTGACAAAGATGCGAAGATTATTGGAATGTGGCTTGGATTCGATGCGGAAAACGTCGCCGAATTTGAGAAAGATATTCAATCGGTGTTGACCAAGAAGCCTTAACTACCTAGAAATCGATCATCCTTTTTGGAATCTTCTTTCTTCTTCTTTGTAATCTTGGGAACTTCTTTCTCTAGCCAAGTTGGTATTTTTCGGTCAAGGAATTTGCTGCCTCGACTTCGGTTCTTCTTTCGACTCCGGACCATGGCTTCTCGGATTTCCCGATACATTTTTGTTCGAGCTTGAACACCCTTGACGATCCCAAACTTTTCTTCCTTCGTACAGTTACTTACTCCTCGAAGGTAAACCCGCTTGACGCGCGATTTCTTTTTACGGACTTCGTTCGTGATTGCAACTTCTACCCCATATCGGAGCTCACCGAGATAGGGAATGGCATCAAATAGCTCCCTTCGAATGGCGCGCTGACCGCTGAGCCAAGGAGTCACTGCCATAGCTGCATTGCTGCGAATTTTTCCGCCACGGAATATTCCAACGCACATGTCGCATTCATCTTTGAGCAAAGGCATCGTTATCTGATCGATATGCTCCGATCTTAGACCTGCCAAGTCTGCATCCACGAAGACGACGATTTGAGCATTCGATGAGGCGACACCAGCGACCATTGCACCGCCTTTGCCAAGGTTTTTCACCAAATCAATGACGTGAACCCCTTCGATTTTGCGGGCTTCTGCGGAAGTATTGTCCGAACTGGCATCGTTTACCACAATGATTTCGTGGATGTGGGATGCGCCCTTGATCGCCCGAAGAACATCTGCGATGCGCTCGGCTTCATTGAATGCTGGAACGATGATGGCAATTTTTTTCATCGGTCGTTATCTAAGTTTAACATTATGAGTTTTGATTTGGTGCCTTTGACGGGCGTAGACTCTTGCCTTCAAGTCGCTCCCGTACTTTCAACTCTACCCGCCAAGCGGTATTGTTCCACCACTTACCTGTCCTACCTACTACGTTTTGTTGGGGCATTAGGATGCGTGAGTTCGTTCGTTCTCGATTTGGCTTCCAGCGGCGTTTATAGGGTTCATCGCCACGCATGAAATCAAAGGTTGTGCACCCGAGATCAATGGCTCGCTCAATCATTTTGGAAACTAATATGGTGCCAGGAGACAATGATGATGCGGATGGATCCATACCGGCTTGATAAAAATAGCATGTTGAGCCGTGCCTCATTGCGTATACGCTGCCGACTGAACGTCCTTCGCACGTGAGTCGGTTCATGATGACCGCTCCTGTCCGCGCACCTTCAATTATCCAGGTGCGCTGGTACTGTTCATTTTTTCCAAAGAATGCTCCGGGAAGACCTCGAGATTTCCATCTGGCTTTATGGAGCTCAAAGAACTGATCGGCAAACTCACCCGCCGATTCTGCGGTTACCCACTCGACCACAGCGGCGCGTTCTTTGAGCGCTTTTCCCTCGAGGCGGCGAACATCGTATCTCAAGCTCTTGCTCAGGCTCGCTACGTATTCGTTGTAACTGCTGGGAAGGTCAAGAACCAAGCACTTTGCCTGTTCAATTAGCTGATCGGTGTCAAAACCAGTTACGAATGGATGGTCGCTTGGAATTTGGTGCAGATCGACAAAATAACGCTTTGACAAATCACGGACCGCACTATGGATTGAATCAAGTGCTGATTTTGAGTCATTAGCAACAAGTGGAGCTAAGTAGTCGCTGGGACCAACTCCCGCTGGCCTTAATGCCTTCCAAGGCGATACACATTGGATGAGAGGATATATTCCAACAACGTCTGATCCTTCTCGGACCACGATCGTTCTCAAATTGGTGCTCCTTGCAAATGTAGTGACCCAATGCTTCAGCCAATTGTGCGATTGAAATGGCGAAGCTGATGAGGATTCTCGATAAAGCCGATCCCATTCATCGGCGATTGATTCAAATACTTTGCCACCTTCGACAATTTCGATTGCTGGCATCTAGGAATAGTATATCGAACGAGACAGTGGCATTCGCCGGAGTAACCGGTGACAAAGCACAACGCCCGACCCATTGGGGCCGGGCGCAAGGCTCAATTGTCAATTAGGCTGGACTTGGAATTGTCAGAGCAACACCTGAGGTGATTGCTTGAGGATTTTCAATCTTCGAGATGAGCAAATCAACTGCGGCTTTAGACATTTCATTCAAAGGAAGGGCAAAGTGCTTTCCAGGAATACTTGATCGAGCCAACTCCAAATCGGTGACAATTGCGGAAATACTGACTTTTCGCGATCCTTTTGCATTGGCATTGACGAGTTCGGTGACACTAGCTGGGTCGGCTAACTCCCAAACGATTGCGGCATCAATTGTCGATTTCTGGATGAGAGCGGGAATATCTTGCTTTGATTTGTAGGTGAAGAATTCTATTGCCAGCCGTTTGCAAAGGTCTTTCAGCTTTGTTTCATTTAGCAAACCGTTTGCGTCATCTGATTTTGCGAACAAGCCTATTTTAGTAATGTCGTTCACCCGAAGATGGCCAACATAATTGATCACTGCTTGAACTTCATCAGCCTTTACATTCAAAATTGTTTCGGGGACGTCGGCGTCGACCAAATGGATGCCAACTTGAGGCATACCGGCGATACGAGCGGCCTCTTCTTCAGCCAAATCTTTTGGTGCGCCGAGCCAAATCACGCCGTCAAATTTGCCTTTTGAATCTTCAAATTTGATGGATTCTGACATTGAGCCCTTATACATGCAAACAGTGAATCCCTTTTCCCCGGCGTGGGAAATAATGCCTTCGATCAGTGAGGCGTAGTAGGTACTGGAGGTCAAAGAGATCTCGAATGGAGCGGCGATGGTCAGTGATCTTGTTCGTCCACTGCGAAGTGACTGAGAACTGCGATTTGGCTTATATTGCAAATCTAGAGCCGCTTGGCGAATAATCTCTGCGGTTGGCTCAGAAACTCGGATGGTTGACGCTCGACCGTGAAGGACTTTTGATACGGCGCCTATACTGACACCTGCTTTCAGCGCAACGTCTTTGATTGTAACTCGCTTGTGAAGCCTTGGTTTTCTTAACATAAAATTCCCTTTACGTATAAATTGTATCGTTGGGTATTGGGTCAACCCATTTTAAAGATTGAATTCAGAAATTTTTGTCCCCTAAAAGTCCAGCATTTATACGGTGTTTGGTAACCCATTCTAAGTTATTCAGGTCAACATACCGCCTTAACAGGTCATCGCCTTTGCCGATTGCAATGCCAATTCTTGGCGAAATTCCTACTGTCGTGACCCGACAAGCAGGTTCAATGGAAATTGAGCCATTGCCTGACAAGAGGTCCGTTTCGTTATCGTTATTATCAATGCCAAAGGCTTTTGTTAATCGTCCGGGACCCGCCAAAAGGTCCCGGTCCTTAACAATGCAAGGTCGATTTGATCGGAATTCGTCCAGACCTTCTATGGGCTTTGCAGCTCTGATTAGTACAGCTCCTGCCCTGCCATTGATGTCGGCTACGACATTGACCATCCAATGATTTCCATACGTGAAGTAGACATAGGCTGTTCCTGGCTCGCCGAACATTGCCATGTTCTTCATCCGTTCTTTTTTGTATGCGTGGCAACCTGGATCATCCCACGTATAGGCTTCCGTTTCAACAATCTGGGCCTTCATGGTTCCTTTGATCAGCATGCATCCTAGCAAGGCTCTAGCCCCTTCTTCGACATCGGATCGGAGCACTTCTCGCAGAATTACCACCTGAATAATCTTACTAGCTAGCACCATTGCCATTTTGTGATTTGCCTGGTATTGATGCAAGGCGACAATGATTGAGCCGAGGGAAAAAGCCACCCAAGAGAGTTATTATGGGAATCAAGAAAGTAGGAATGATTGCAGCGATTGGGCTAATTGTTGCGTCTAGTTTTGCCGGCTACCATGCTCGTGCAGCCATTCATCCGGCGGTTACGGAGCACTTGGACAATGCACGGATACAATCGCAGCTTGGAAAGGCGGACGAGGCAGCGAGCTATGCACAGGCAATGTTGATGGGTGGCCAAATTACCGTTTCGGTTGATTACGGCAATACACCAATCAAACAAATAGAGTCTTGCAACATTGCGATCAAAGGAGCATTTGACATGTGGGAAACTGCACTGAACAATGATGTATCTTTCAAAAGAGTCGAGTTCGGCGAAAAGGCCGATGTAAAAATCAAATTTGATCAGAACGTCAAACTCAATAACCAAATCGTAAGCGGCTATATTAATTGGAGCCGGTCAGTTGAAAGCACTGTTGATGGACCAGTTCCTCGTTTTAAGGCAGATGTGTTCTTAAGAACCACCGACCCAAATGGCACTCCCCTTCAAGCGAAAGCGATGAAGCACACTTGCGGTCACGAATTTGGACATATGTTTGGCCTTGACGACGTAAAGGAAGTCGGAGTGTTGATGGGACCAATCAACCTTCGGAGCCCCGTAAGCGGCCCCAATGAATCTGAAGTGGAGACTGTAAAAGCTATTCGAGCTGAATGTCAATCGCTCGTGTTAGCAGCCAAACACGGTGGCTCACAGGGCCAATGTTTCCACGACCACTAACCAAATAGACTTATATCGACCCTATAACCCTCAGCCCAAACGAGCCCCCTCCTCCGGGGGGCTTCGTTATTTTAGTGATTCTGAAATTGCTCGGTGTAGAGGTGATAATATGCCCCTTCTCGAGCCAAAAGGTCATGGTGCTTACCGGACTCAACAACCTTTCCATCGCTCACGACAAGAATCTGGTCAGCATTCAGAATCGTACTGAGCCGGTGGGCAATTGCAAATGTCGTTCTTCCCTTCATCAGATTATTGAGAGAAGTTTGAATGAGTCGCTCCGAATGAGTATCCAGCGCAGACGTGGCTTCGTCTAGGATAAGGATCTTCGGGTTTTTAAGAATAGCCCGGGCAATTGCTATTCGTTGCTTCTCTCCACCACTCAACTTATAACCGCGTTCGCCAACAATCGTGTCGTACATTTCCGGGAGCCCGGCGATGTGATCATGGATCGCGGCCGCCTTACAAGCTTCAATTAGTTCTTCGTCAGAGGCGTTCGGCTTGGCAATCTGGAGGTTTTCCCGAATCGAAGCATGAACTAAATAGGTTTCTTGGGTAACCGCGCCAACTACCTCGGCTAGATTGGGCAACTTGATATCTTTGACATTAACTCCATCGATCATCACTGATCCTTCATCAACATCATATAGGCGAGGAATCATGTAGGTCAGGGTTGTTTTGCCAGCTCCACTCGGACCAACTAACGCAACAAGTTCACCCGGCTTTGCCGTAAAGGAAACGCCTTTGAGGGCCCAATCCTCACCTTCCTGATCATATTTGAAGCCCACGTCTGTAAACTTCACTTCTCCCATCATGGTTGACTTGTCGAGGGCGATGGCATCTGGACTTTCCTTAATATCATGCTCAACGTCCATGTATTCGAAGATTCTTTCGAACAAAGCGAAGGAGCTTATGATTTCAACCTGGGTCGCAAAGAGTCCGGTTAACGGGAAGAACATTCGGGTCTGGAGCATGGTAAATGCAATCAGAGTTCCAACGGTTAAGTGGGTGTCGCCTCCGTGGATGAGATAGCCTGCAAGCCAGTAGATGAGAGCGGGAATGACCTGAGTGATCATTCGGAACAAGCCGAAGAAAACATATTGCAGAACTGAGGCTTTGATCTGCCACTTTGCGAGGCTCTCATTCTCAACATCAAATTTGAGTGCGATTTGGTCGGCCCGACCAATCGTCTTCGCAAGCAAAGCACCCGAGACTGAAAGGTTCTCTTGCATCAAGGAGTTGATTTCTGATGTCTGCTCTTGAACTCCTTTTCGGATGTTCTTGGCGAAGTCGCCAACCTTTTGACCAACGATGGTAAAAAATGGAATGAGCGTGACCGCCAAAAGCGTCAGCCGCCAATCAATGATGAACATTGTGACGAGCGCTGAGATAACGATTGCAATGTTGGAAAGGGCATCAACGAAAGTATTGCTGACAACGTTTTGAACACCTCCAATGTCAGAGATCAATCGAGTCTGAATATCACCGGTCTTGGTTTGGGTGAAGAATCTGAGCGACATGCCTTGGAGGTGAGTGAACAGGGTTCGCCGCATTTCACACATGATTCGTTGACCGATGACGACGCTTTGATATCCGTAAAGAAGTGTTGCCCCAGCGGCGCCCAACGTGATCAATATAGTGGCGACAGAATAGATGCTGGTGATTCGGAGATTGTTCTTAAATAGCCCATCGTCGATGATGATCCGAAGGAGTAGTGGCGGTATTAATCCCAGAATTACGGCGACCAGCACGGTGAGGTTCATCGTGATAACAGCCGCTTTATGCGGACCAAAGAGCCCAACGACTCTTTTCACGATTGCGCGATTAAACGACTTTTTTTCTGGTGCAGTCATGGGAAGGTGTTTCTACGCCAATTTGTCAATCAAAGGACAGCAAACCGCGGAAGGTCTTACTAGTTTGGCACCATTTCGATTGAGTCTGATACCTCACATAGGCGAGGCA
>JBAXBU010000089.1:0-11980 GCA_037141835.1 Armatimonadota bacterium
CCTCTGAATTCTATAAAGATGGCTTCTACGTCTATTCGGATGGACGAAAACTAACTGGCCCTCAGCAAGTAGATTATCTTGCAGGTCTCTGCGAAAAATATCCGTTGATCTCAGTCGAGGATGGCTGCAGTGAAGACGACTGGGCTAGCTGGAAGGGCTTAACCGACGCCGTCGGAGAAAAGGTTCAGCTTGTTGGTGACGACCTGTTTGTTACCAATGTAGAGCGGCTTTCAAGGGGAATCTCGACCGGAACCGCGAATTCGATTCTCATCAAAGTCAACCAGATTGGTACGTTAAGCGAAACCTTTGCCGCAGTAGAGATGGCAAAGCGAGCCGGCTATACAAGCGTTATGAGCCACCGAAGCGGCGAAACCGAGGACGCAACCATTGCAGACCTCGCAGTCGCAACCAATTGTGGCCAAATCAAGACTGGTGCTCCAAACCGAACCGACCGTGTCGCGAAATATAACCAGCTCCTTCGGATTGAAGAACAGCTCGGTGAAAACGCATTTTATGCGGGCAAATCAGGCTTTGGTCGAATCGGGCTCCGACTCTAAAAACGTCGTGCAGACCCGGTAAGCGCACAATTGAGGCTCAAGGTTGAGCCCCAGTTGTGATGGTTGCAATCCCTTAGTTGCTAACTGCGAGTACTTGGTGCTTCAACTTTCGCCTTCTTGTCTTGATCAATGACCGAACGCCAAAGCATCTCTTTATCAGTACCTGCATAGCCGTGCACTAAAAGCATTCGAATTGCGCCAAACACAAAGAACACACTAACAAAGCCAATAAAGATCTTATTGGCGAGGTTAGTGTCGATGAGGGTTCGCTTACCAACAATGTTTCCATAAAGGCAAGCCAATGCGACGAATGTAAAGCCCAAATACATCGGCATCCCTAGTGGGTGAGCTTTGAAGGATGTGGCAATATCGCCATGCAAAAAAGATGTCCAAGAGGTCGTCAACCCACAGCCAGGACAAGGTCGATCGAAAAGCAAAACGCTGGGGCAAGGCGGCAATCCGAGCTGCTGATGAGTCCCATGGCCATGCTTATCGGCATGAAGGAACAGACCAATCCCAGTGCAAAAACCCCAGGCTATCGTCCAAAGTAATTGGGCGCGAACCACGATTGGCTTTGCGGGTTCATAAAGCTGCATTCAATGCCTCAGTAGGAATAACGCACTCTGGCTGCAAGACGTTGCCATGAACTGCAGCAACCGAAATAATATCTCCACTTGGTTCGGCAAGAGCGACATGCTCGTCGGTAGCATCAATCAGGTTTTCGACACTTCCACCATTTCGAACTCGCATTGTTTCGAGATCAGAAAGGAGTCGAATCTTCATGGGCAATAAAGCACTTTTGAGGGGAATGAGGTCGTCCAGTGTGACGTCATCCAATGACTTAGCGTTGTCCAAGCTAAACCTTCCAATCCCAGTTCTGACCAACGACTGTAGATACGCACCACAGCCCATATTCTCGCCCATGTCTTGAGCAATTGTTCGGACGTAAGTTCCACCGGAGCACTCGATCTCGACTTCAACCGTTGCCTCACCAATGTTCAGAATGTCCATGCGTTCGATGTTGATCGTTCGCGATTTTCGTTCAATCTCAATACCTTGACGTGCAAGTTTATAGAGGGGTTGACCATCAACCTTGACTGCGCTATACATGGGCGGAACCTGTTCTTGGATTCCGAGCATTGAATCAATAACTTCTGGTAACCGAATGGCAAAGTCGTGCGGCAAGGGAGTCTCACTGGTGATTTCCCCTTCAGAATCGTAGCTATCCGTCGTAACCCCGAAACGGATTACCGCTCGATAAACCTTGGGTTCAAGCGGAAGATATTGGAGGAATCGAGTTGCCGGTCCTACGGCAACAACCAGCAGCCCTGTCGCCATTGGGTCGAGAGTCCCGGCATGTCCAATGCGCTTCGTGCTGAACTTCCGACGGAGCTTGCCTACGACATCGTGGGATGTGAATTCGAGTGGTTTATCGATTAGGACGATGCCAAACATTTGCGCATCCCCTCAACCAACTGATGTTCGGCGTCGGCAAGGCTGCCTTCAAAATTACATCCAGCCGCATTCTTGTGTCCACCACCACCGAACTCTCGCGCAACACTTGCCACATCAAATCCTCGTCGGCTTCGCAAAGAACAACGAATCTTTCCGGGCTTTGCCTCTCGAAGCAGGGCAGCAATCTGAACAGTTTCGATACTCAGAAGTTCGTTGACAAATCCTTCGGTGTCTTCATCGGTGGCCTTGGCCCACTCGAAGTCGCGATGGCTGAGACAACCCCACGCAAGCCGATCCTCAACGTCAAGCTTCATGGTCTCGAGTGCATGACCCAGTAACCTAGCGGAAGAAAGTTGCCGATTCTGAAAGATCTCCTCCGAGACGAGTTCGAGGTTTGCTCCGTTTTCGAGCAATGTAGCCGCAGCACTAAGGGCGTCAGAAGAAGTGTTGCGAAACCGAAACGAGCCAGTATCGGTCGATATTCCGGTGTAAAGGCAGGTTGCCATGTCGGCGGTAATCGTGGCATTCATCGCCTCAAACAATCGAGTCAAGATCAAAGCAGTAGCCGCGCAACCAGTATCAACAATGCGGAGGTCGCCTGGAGCTTCGTGCGGTACATGGTGGTCAATGACCACTAACCGCTTCATCGCTTCGAAATAGGGTGCCGTCGTGCCAAGCCGTTCAAATGATTCTAGGTCAACAATGATTCCCAGGTCGTGGTCGGTATGGAGTGGCACTTGCCTTACTCGGCTCACCGTCGGCAAAAATCTCAAGTTCTTCGGCGCATCGTGGTGGCAAAGTACTTCGACCGTCTTACCAAGAGACTCAAGGTACAACGCGAGTCCAAGGGCAGAGCCAAGGGCGTCACCATCTGGATTCAAATGGGTTCCAATCAGAATCTTCGAAGCCTTGTTAATTTCTGCTTCGAATGCCTTCAAAAGTGTAGTGTCAATCTTCATCAGGCTCGCGTCCCCGCATAGAGCGGTATACCATAACTACGATCAAAATCGGCGATTCGTGCCTCGTTCAATCGTTTGTTCCAAATAGTCGGCAAGCTCATTATGGAACCTTTCGATGCCAAATGCTTTGGATCGCTCCTTTAATTGGTCGGGGTCAAAGGACTTTTTCTCAAGACGTTGGATTGCCTGCCAGAGTTGCTCGGGAGACTGCTCTGAGATGTGTTCGCCAAAATCATTGGTTACCGTCTCAGCGGCACCACCCTGGTCGAAAACGACCACCGGGAGACCAGCGGCCATCGCTTCAACTGGCACAATTCCAAAATCTTCATAACCTGGGAACAACACGCCTCGCGACCGACTGAGGAGCGATTTGAGATCCGGATCGGGCAACCTACCGTGGAATACCACATTGGACATGCCTTGTGCCATCTCCTTCAGCGTAGACTCGAATGGACCAGACCCAACGATATTGAGCTTGAATCCGCCGAGTTTCGCCGCTTGGATTGCGAGATCGAACTTCTTGTAAGGGATGAGGCGGCTCCACATCGTGTACCCCTCTTCATCACTGACCCGTGGCGTGTCCAGCCATTTTCCGACGTCTACGCTCGGATAAAGCACGTTGTCGGCAGGGCGCCCGTAAATCTGTTCGACTCTCTTGGCGATAGTCCAAGAGTTCCCCACGATAAAGGTTGGGTTTTTGGAAGCGATGAGATCCAACCGTTTGAGGCGATTGATGATCATCTGCCGAACAAAGCCAGAACCTGCTCGATTGTCAATATCTGGGAACCAGAGAGACCTCGCTGGAGAGTGATAACAGCAGAAGTGGGCTGCATGAGGTGCTGGCCTTGCATGGTGGGCAAAGGTGTGTGAGAAGGTGACAATGAGATCAAACTCACTGAGATCGAATGACCGATAGCAATCAGCGAGAAACGGTGAATACAAATAGTGCTTGGTCTTGGACTTGGGCATGTTCGTGATCCAGTGGGTCCGAACATCCTTGCCTTGTAACCATTGCAGCTTCTCGGGATTGAACTGAGCAACATAAATGGGCACAGTTGGAATTGCCTCGTGGGTAACCCGCAAGACTTCCTCAGCTCCGCCCATGACTGTAAGCCAGTCGTGGGTGATGGCAACTTTGCGGCTGGAGGTAATTGCGTTGAGCCGCTCAATTGCTGTCATCAATTCTATTATTGGTCATTTAGCGGTGGGACAAGAAGGGGTAGATCAAGAAAAGCGTGGACTATGGCGAGAGTATTGGTTCCCGTCACTCTTCAGGCATCGCTTTCTTTTCCCGTTGCGCCTGGTACTCAGACTTATGATACTGAGGGTAAGCCACCCGATCAATCACATTTCCTCTCGCTCTTTCGATGACAAACTGAACAACTAATTCCAGCAGTTCGGTAACTTCTTCACAGGTATATGTCCTCGATCCAGTTGGAGGGTAGATCTCGTATGTCTCGTCCCAAAGAAGTGTCACTGCCATTTCGGCTGAAGGCGATGAAAAAGACTCACCACGATATATCTCAAGTGTCATTGAGTCATCTTGAATATCGCTTGCAACTGCTGCTGTGAACGTTTTCACAGCTCTCTCATCCGAAGGGCTTGGCACTTCGTTAGCCTGGTTCTGGTTTGATCCATCAGACGCCTTGTTTTTCCAAAATGCCATGTCCCATTCTAACCGCAATTGCGTTTACAACTTGCCTAACTAACCATATCGATTGATGATGTTTAGTTAAGTTTGGGAATTACTTTTAGCCACTTACCGATGGCGACACCAACTTAAACCGTTGATTCTCGCCTCCGTTGAGTCACCATTGTTGGAGAACCGCGCCTCGCTATGAGTCGATGTATCTCGCCCAGGAACCCGCCATGATGCCTCAACCCTTTGAGCAACCAGCACGTTGGTCAAGCTTCAGATTCATCGCGCTTCTAACGCACATTACTTCGCTAATGGCCCTACATCGTGACTTGAACCTACTAACTTTTTTGCCTTTAAATATCTTGCCCCTTAGGACTGCATAAGCGTCTAATCAAGAATCGCTTCGTCGAATTCTACAAACATTTTGTGGCTTCGCACCTACCAGTGTTCTCGTACTAAGAGCCCCGATCCGGAGGATCGTATAAGGTAGCCAGTGTGTCATCGTGGATTGAGCGTTTAGCGAAAATCGCACGATGACCCCTGGATTGTTCGCCATAGTCACGAGTCCGAGGAACGAAGTGACCCGGTCGTTACGACCGCCAAACCCATTGCTCTGCGACCCGCTGGGTCGGGGCTTTGGATGGACTATCCAGGGGTGCAAGCACGCCCTGGCTACCTTATATGACCCTACGGGTCAGAACCAAGTAGTACAAAAGCCAGTACTGCAAAGCCACAAAGTTGGATGCCTAGTTCACAGGTGCGATGCTCGAAGCAATCAATTGCTCAGTCACGTGCTCGAGTCGTGAACGTCCAGGCTTTCGTATATAAATTCCCTTGGGCATCTTTCAGCTTTAGGTTCACCGAATAGCTACTACCCGCAATAAGTGGTTTCTTCGGGATCAAGATTACCGAGTTCTTCAAATGGTTGTCGTTCGCCGCCGAAAGCTCATATCGGTCTACTTCTGCTCCGCTGGAATTCATAAACGATGCAGACACCAGCGAAATGGTACCAACCTTTTCGCCGTACACGTTTGCGACCACTGGATAACCAAGAATATGCTCTGGATTGTCAAAACTTCGGGTCGGGTCGGGAGATTCGTTATTCTCCCATGAGGGTGCAACATTCACTCCACCAGCAGGGGGTGAAACGAACATTCCGTCAATCGTCATTCCGTCACCATCAATCGTCAGGTTGCCTTCCTTGTAGCTCGCCCCAGCAATGGTGACCCCTGGTTTCATCATGCTGATTCGGTGGTACGGAGCGTCCCAAAGACCAATTATCGCATCCGATGCACTCTGCGCGCCGGTAGAGACAACTTCCCAGCTAGAGCCAACGTGTCCAAACAGGCTGGCTCGGTCGGATGCTGCCATACCGGTGTATCCAGCATAGGCCGGGTCCTCGCCGTGTCCTTCGCCCTTGTTAAGGGTCAAATAATTTGTGTGGGCAGTCGCGGCAGAGTTGAATGCAGCATCAAAGAACACTGGCGCAAAGCCATGGTCGGCTCGAATTCGATTGAATATCCCAAGAACTTGCTTGGTGTCGGCAGAAATCTCGTCTTCGTTCTTTATTGCGTCTGGGCGAATCGTGACAGTCCATTTTTTATCGAACTTCGCCCAATCGTCCACTTTTACGTGAGCAACCACCGAGTACGTACCTGGCGCAAGGGTATCACCCGATTCAAAGAAGAGTTCCTTCTTCCGGTTATCGTATTTGGCATCAACCTCTTTGCCGTTGATGAAGAACGATGCTGCCGTGATTTTTGCGTCGCCATCGGCCCAAACTTGCCAAACGAACTTCGGGTTTTTGACCTTAATGTCTCTGGCAGGGCCAAAGCCCGCTGACCAAATCTGAATTTGCTTTTGATGCGCAACTGTCCCAAGCGAACAAGCCGCTAAGGTACCGAATATGAGCATGGAACGAAATCTAAACACGTTTCTTTTTTGGGTAGTCAACTGAGTGGATGAGAATAATGAGGCAAAGGTAAGCGATTTTAAGACAGTTTTCGGTGTAAGTTTTCCATTAAATTGAACATTTTCACCCCGTAAAGATGTCAAGTAAAATTAACCACTCTGTAAACTCAGAAATAACCCTAGAATATTAGTAAGTCAAACTCCGAATGAGCAGTCCTCCCACAACGCTTGGTCAGTACCAGATCATCCGCGAAATTGCGCGTTCGAACGATATCGTCTATGAGGCTTACGATCCGCTGATGAATCGCCGCGTGGCGGTCAAGGAGCTGAACATGCCTGCAGGTTCAACTCCGCAGCAATTAGCCGATCGGGTCAGCCGGTTTGGGCGGGAGATCCATGCCGTCTCCCAGATGAATCATCCCAACATCATGACGGTGTTTACCGCCAGCGTGGACGACGGACGATCGTACATGGCGATGGAGTACCTCGACGGTATTACGTTGAGGAAAGAGATCGATAATTCTGGATTCATTCCGGCCGAAAAAGCGATTGAAATCATTTCCGCAATCTTGAGCGGTCTTGCCCATGCTCACGACAAAGGTGTCGTGCACCGCGACATCAAACCCGACAATATTCAATTGACCTCAGATAATGGAGTCAAGATAACCGACTTTGGCATCGCCCGGCTCACGTTTCAACCCAACCTCACGATGGACGGACAAGTCTTTGGGACGCCAAGCTACATGTCACCCGAACAAGTCGTCGGCAAAGAAATTGACAATCGAACCGACCTGTTTAGTGTCGGCGTCATGTTGTACGAAATGCTGACCGGAAACAAGCCTTTCCAAGGTGACAATGTCATCGCAATAACTCATGCGATTGTTAACGGTTCACTCCCATCCACAACTCAAATTCCCCAGCCAATATACAAAGTCATCGCCAAGGCACTTGAAAAAGCGCCCCAGATGCGCTACCACAATGCCAACGAGATGCGCGAGGCATTGCTCGATGCTCAACAGCCGGTACAGCACTATCAGAGCCCAGTTGCGGGAAATGACCCGTATGGGCAACCTCCACAGAGTCTTGTTGCTCCGCCATACATTTCTCCTTACCAAGCTCCCGACCCATACGGGCAGCCGATTCAGACCCCTTATGGGCAACCTCAGCCATACGGTCAAACCCAATATGGTGGCGTGTTGCCGGCATATACTCCTTATGGACAGTCCATTGCCGCTCCACCTGTGATCTCGGCTCCACCGACATACGGTGCCTACAATCCTTACCAAGCTCCCGGTGTAGGGCAGATGCCCAACCAGCAGCCATATAACGTGTACTATCCACCACCACCAGGCCCGCCACTGGTGAGTGCTGAAGCTCGAGAAAGGATGCGGCAGTTCGTTTGGGCATTTATAATGTTCATGGTTATCGCCGCTATCTTAGTATTTGGATTCATTGCGCTGACAAAGTCAATTCAAGATTCAAACTCGAAGGTTGGCACATCAAAGAAATCCGAGAACACAACTTCAGTCCCGGTTCCTACTTTAGAAAACACCAAAGCCTTTCGTCCGCCCCAGCGAGATGCGTCAAGCCCAACGCCCGATCCCAACCTAAAGCCTGCGGGACCAAGTGGGGATCAGTTGACTGCAGATGCATCGAACGGTGAAAAGACTATTACCGACATTGCTAAGGCATCGACCCTCATTCGAGCTGGCGACGCTTACCATGAAGCGGGTGACGATGCCAAAGCATACGAATCATATAGCGAGGCATTTCAAATTAAAGCGGCAAACGGAGCCACGAACCGCGAACTTCGAGAAGTCCTCTATAAAATGCAGGAAGTAACCAAGCCGGGAACACCTGAACGAGATTCAGTGGACAAAGCCATCGCTGGTCAAGCCTAACGAGGATTAATTGGAGGAATGATCCCATAGGATATTCCCCCAATTACACATTAACGATTGTCGCGGGTCAGCAATGGCCATGCGTCCGTTCGGAACGGCATCGCCGGCAACAGGTCGCTATTGACAAGGTTCACCTGTGGGTTATCTTGCCAACCGTATCGCGCCGCAACCGGATTAGGAACCTCAGGATGTCTAAGCTTAACTGAGCTTCCGACTATTTCGACCGTGGCCCATCGCCACTTTCGATCCTCTCCCGCAATAGCAAAGCATCGTGGTGCCTGACCATCCGTTGTCTTGAGGCCAATTGCATGACTAAGTTCTATAGTGGCTACTCCACCATTGAAGGTTGCCTTTGCAAGGCGAGGGCCCTGCCACTCGATATTCTGGAAATAAGTCTTGCTGAGAGCAATTCTGGCTAGCCGTTCGCCAACGTCTCGCTTATTGCGAGGGTGAATCTCCTGTGCGTCACCAATGTCGAGAATAGTTGCTACTCCAGCATTCTTGCTCTGACCAACAATGTCTTGCGCATCCCTGAGCTCTGCCCATGCCGAATCAAACTGATTCTCATCAGCTTTCATGAAATTTGCAAGTTGAACGATATAGAACGGAAAGTCTTCTTGTCGGAAGATGTTTCGCCAATCCTTGATCATATCGGAAAGCAAGTAGCGATATTGAACTGCACGCGAAGCATTGGACTCACCTTGATACCAAATCGCTCCGCGAATAGCGTATGGCGCAAGCGGATAGACCATACCGTTGTAGAGCGCTTCGGGAAAGTTAGGATTATTTGCCGTCATTGGCTCCTGAGGAGCTGGCCCAGCATCTGGTGCTGGCGGTTTCTTGTCCGAAATCATCTTCATCACCCAACCGTCCGCAATTGGCAAATCCCCAAGCTTCATTAGCTGTGCACTTGAGAAACCACCAGGGCCCTGTCCATCATAGGCTCGAACGGCAATCGCGTTCTTTCCAGGTTTCAAAAGACCAGGACGAATCTTATAGTTTCTTTGTGCTTGATAGTTCCCCGGAACAGTCATATCCATTCGACCAACTTCTTCACCGTTAACTGAGGTGATGTCCATGTCGTCAATTGCCCCGAGAGACAGGTTTGTAATACTCGCCGCTTGTGCCTCAGTGAGGTCGATCACCTTTCGATACCAAATTGTTCCGTCAAAGTTCTCGGGAAAAGCATTGGGCATAGGGGCCGCCGTCCATCGATTATCGTCGTAAGAAATCCCAGACGGGTCTGGTCCTTCGATCGGTCCAAAGAAATCCGGGAAGCCCTTGGTCTGCCATTTTCTCATTGCATCAATGTAATCCTTCATTGAGTTAGGATTATTCCGAAGAGCCTCCTTGGCTCCAATGGCGATGTTAGCCGTCATCACATCCTTTGAAAGCATATCAATGCTCGTCCAAGCCTCCGCGACGGTTCCTCCCCACGATGTATGGATCATTCCAACTGGAACTTTGAGATCTCGACAAAGCTTTCGGGCAAAAGCATAGCCAACCGCCGAAAAGTCATCAATAGTCTCCGGTGAAGCGGCTTGCCATGAACCTGTAACATCCGACATTTTGGTGTTAGAGATCGCCTTGGTTACGGTAAACATCCGAACCATCGGATCGGTTTCTTTTTTCGCTTGGTCTCGATCGAGCGCATTGCGCTGAACCCATTCCATGTTCGATTGCCCTGAGCAAATCCATACTTCACCAACGTAAACGTCCTTGATCACCTTTGTAGAAGATCCCTCTATAGTCAAATCATAGGGTCCTCCGGCTTTCATGGATGGAATCATCGCCCGGAACTTACCGTCAAGCGGCGTGATCGCGAAATACGATTTGCCATCAATCGTCACTTTTACCGTTCGACCTGGCTTATCCCAGCCCCAAACTGGAACGGGCTTGTCACGTTGGAGAACCATGTGGTCGGAGAAGAAAGACGGAACGCCAAACTCGGCTGCACTGGCAAGAAAAAGAATACTGGTGAGTACCATTAGTAACGCCATTTTATGTCGAAATGGTCGGAGGTTACAAGGGTCTTCGTCGACTTCAAGAAAAACAGTGGTACTTCATTTGTCCTTGACCGACGGCTAGCCTTATCAAAATACGGCAAAATAGAACCTTACCTCCGATGCCTCGCGTTACCATTCTCCTTACTTGTTACAACCACTTTGCGTACCTTCCGGCCGCTCTTGATGGCGTTCGGAGCCAAACCTTTCAAGATTTCGAGGTGATCGCAATTGACGATGGTTCAACCGACGGCTCTCGTGAATGGCTCGCAGCCCAACCACGAATCCAGTTAGTTTTGAACGAAAAGAACCTGGGGACCTACGGCACACTCAATAAAGGACTTGACCTGGCGACTGGAGAGTTCATAGCCGTCTTGAATGATGACGACGTCTGGATGCCAGAGAAACTTGCCAAACAGGTTGCATTGCTCGATGCAAATCCAAAAGTTGGCTTAGTCCACACTGAAGGTGAATTCATTGACGGTAAAGGAATCATGTTTGAAGGAGAACCACTAGGATTCAAATTCCCTCGATTTGAAACCGGAGACATTCTTCTTGATCTTGTGTACGAAAATAAGATCATTGCCTCGGCTGCTCTCTTTCGATCCTCAATAATTAAAGAGATTGGCGGGTTCAACGAGAACTACTTTGGCTCAGGGGACTGGGAGATGTGGTTCCGCATCGCTGAGCACTACGACATTGGTTGCGTCAACGAAAAACTATCCCAGTACCGAGTGCATGGCGCAAACGCATCCCACAAACTTGAGAAAATATGGCGAGATGACCAAATGCTTCGAGAGTGGATGCTGCCTCGACTCGAAGACCTGGAGTCTCGCTTTCCAGCCGACCGGCTCAAACTTGCCAAAGCCCATTGTTGGGCAACCCTTGGCACCGTAAGAATGCTCAACGGTGACCCAAAGTCATCAAGGGCGGCTTACCGAGCGAGCATGCACTACCTCCCCGGCCGCGTCAAAAACTATCTGCGTTTCGGGGCGACTTATCTCGGCGCCAAGACGTTCAGAAAGTTGAACTAGCTCTTTCGACGGCGGCGAACAAGAATAACCAAACCGGCCGAAAGTATGATCAGAGACCCAGGCTCTGGCACCGCTTGGACTCCAACATTGAATCCGCCCCAGTATTCTGCAGGTGAAGCAACAAACGAAATCGAAGTAAATGTACCTTTGAACTGAATGACCCCATTCCCTTCAAACCCGGTTAATCGGTTACCGAAAGGATTAGAAAGGGCATTGCCGTTATTTCCAAAGTATCCGCCACCCTGGCTCAAAATCGTAAACGGAGTATTGAAATCGTAGTTGCTGGATTGCCCCTGTTGACCAAGGCTAACAATTGCCATGATCGGATCAACGACTGCGACCGAAAAATTAATCGTATTGTTGATTGGAGCATTCGTTTGTCCAGCCAAAGCAATAATGTCTTTTGCAGCCGGTGCGTTCCCAACCAATGAGTTTATGTAAGGACTTGAACCACCGTTAAACCCAGTGTAGTAGTAGGAACCGGTATTGTTTATTTGGGAATCGGCAACAACATGACCGGA
>JBAXBU010000090.1:0-11944 GCA_037141835.1 Armatimonadota bacterium
ATTGGATCCACTCGAATTGTCGCGAAAATCGGCATCGTCTCGAGGCTAAATCTTCCGAGGGGTGCTCCGCAGTGGGGCGAAAAACTCCCCAAGCAAGATCCGCACTTCCCGAAGAAATCGGCGAAGGGTCACGCTATCGTTGGCGATTACTTTGATTGTCGAAGCACCAGATAGGAGTTGACTCACCCCCACGATCATTTCAGACGAACTCAACTGACTAATGCGATTCCAAACAGGATGCTCCCCCGGAAGAAGGTCGCTCACGAGATAGCAAGATGCGTAATAGCCTGCAGCAAAAGGAGTTTGCAACCCGACTAGACTCCCGTTCGTTCGGTTAATCTCAAACCGTTCACGAGCAATCAAGGTTTCACGGTGGAAGAGATCGAAGTGCCAATCGATCTCCTCAAACTGAAAAATTTCTCCCCTCGCCACACGCCCTGGAGCAAGGGTCTCCACAAAGTAAAGTTGGCCTTGGTCCGCTACCTCGATGACCGTCCGTTGCCTATATCGGCTTCCCGCTTGCGGAATAAAAAGCTCGGGAAAGACTTCCAAACAGCCATCACTCTCAACCACAAAAGATTGTTCGACCGATGCGCGACCCAGAGGCATAGCATGGATCCGATTAGCACTCGGGGTGGTTAAAAGAACTCGGGCATTTTGTTTCACCACGATTCGACTAGCCAAACGATCTCCAGAAAAAACGCCCGCGGTAGGATTCACCACTTGAACCAGGAGCGTCTGACCATCCCAGTAGGGTTTGCTAATATGAAAAGGCGCTCGAAAATATTGGCTCTCAATAAATGTCCTCCCCCTTTGATCCGCGACAAAAGTCAGATCTAAATTGCCATTTAACATGAAAAATAAACTTCTCCCCAAGACGAAAAATGTTTGCAAAACTCATCACTTTGCCACCGAAACTCATTGCTCATTATTCATTCCAAACAGCACTTCGTGACGAATCCACGAAAGAATCTCCTCCTTCCCTTTCTCAATCCGTAAATCTGCAAAGATAAAGGGACGCAACCCCCGCATCAATTTAGCATCCCGAGCCATCACGCCAAGGTCAGCACCCACATATGGCGCTAGTTCCGTCTTATTAATCAACAAAAGGTCACTATTCCGAATCGCTGGCCCACCCTTTCTGGGAATTTTATCTCCCTCTGCCACATCGATAACATAGATAAATGTCTCCACAAGCTCCGGAGAAAATGTCGCACTAAGGTTGTCCCCACCGCTTTCCACAAAGATAATCTGGACATCGGGATGGCGCACCTCCAACTCGGCGATCGCCGCAAGATTCATCGAGGTATCATCACGAATCGCCGTATGAGGGCATCCCCCAGTTTCCACTCCAATAACTCGGTCGGAGGGCAAGACATCATTTCGAACCAGAAACTCCGCGTCCTCACGGGTATAAATATCGTTCGTGACCACCGCAATGGAGAACTCCCCACGCAGCCATTGAGTAAGACGAAGAACCAGCATCGTCTTGCCTGAACCCACGGGACCGCCAATCCCAATCCGCACAGCTGGCTTCTTCCGACTTGGTAATTCATGGAAATTGCTCATAAAAAGAATCAGGAAATAAACAAACGCTCCTCAGCCCGCTCATGGCGCATCGCGGCGATTTCTAGGAGTGGATTGAACCAGCCCGCACTGGCTCGCTCCACCAATAAAGATCCCCCCACAACTTGCTGGGTTTCTTTTAAGGCCACTTGCAGAACTCGCTGAACTCCGTCTTGTCCAATGCGAATGAGCTTCAGCGATGCCGCGCAAATCGACGCCACGGCTTGATAAAAGTAGGCGACCAGCGAAGCCACCAGTGGCACCCCCGCAACCCGCGACTGCAGACCCAAAACCACCAAATGATGCCCTTGAGCAAGACCACCGGAAATTACTTCAGAGAACTCCCTTAAAATCTGCGCCGCATGGATATTCTGAAGAGCAATCAGCCGACGCGAGCCCATTTTAAGACTGGCCTCGCGGGCCTCTCTGGCGAGTTTCCATCCGCTAATTTCGGCATCAATCGCACAGCGAACTGCCATAGTCTCCGCTTCATACGCAAAACGAAGATACGGAAGCTCATGATATCTTTGAGCAGGACAAATTTGTTCAAGAAGAAATCGCCCCAGAGAAACTTCATCCCAAACCAGTCCCAACCGAACGGTCTCCTCAAATCCAAAAGAATGAGCGTACCCGCCAATCGGAAAAAGCGCGTCGCTCGTTTGGAGCATAAAAGATAACCAGTCCCATTCGAAAATCGGGAATGCAGATTCTAAACCAGTCATCGATCGCTCCTTCAATCTAGTGCTGGTGACCTCCATGGATCGGATGAAAAACCCGCTGACAGGCGCTGTAGTCGATACTTTCTCGAGCAAAGAGAAGTCGCATCGCAGGGTCGTCGACTACCCGAATAACCGTGGAAGTAATTTCAATTTGAAAATGCAAATTGCCAATAATCCAACCCAACCGCGCGGCCTCGCCGACACCTGTCCCTCCAATGCCTGGCCGGCGAATCTCCAGAACTGATTCGTACTTTTGGGCAATGAAATAGGTAGACGTCGCCGTCTGGAAAAAAGGGGTGCCATCGAAAATCGGCCCATCTAAATCAAAGCCAAACTCGACCCCATCCTCTGCCACTCCCCGCCATCGCCGCTTGGCGAGCGTCAATCGATCTACTGGAAGTCGAATCTGCGGAAGTGTCCCAAGCGGATCAAGAATTGCCCGACGAATGATCTCCATAGCTAAAATAAAAAATATCGCTGGGCCAGCGGAAGCAGACTCGCTGGCTCACAGGTGAGGATCCGCCCATCGGCCTTCACCGTGTATGTCTCAGGATCAACCTCAATTTTTGGTAAAGCGTCGTTCCAAAGGAGATCGCGCTTCGATATGTTTCGGGTATTCCTTACCGCAACGAGGCGCTTCGATAAATTTGGCAAATCCCCAGACCGGAGGGACGCATCGCTCACAAAGGTAACCGATGTCGCAAATTTTGCACGACCATGAGCCGCAAATTGAGGCCGATAATAAGTCGGTTGCGGAGTCGGAATGCTCGCACTCGGATCCCCCATATTCGCCATCACAATCAGCCCACCCTTTAAAATAGTCTCCGGCTTCACCCCAAAAAACGCCGGCTTCCAAAGAACCAGATCTGCCAACTTACCAACTTCAATGCTCCCAACCTCATGCGAAATCCCATGAGAAATTGCCGGGTTAATCGTGTACTTTGCAATGTAGCGCAACGCACGAAAGTTATCCGCTGGCCGAGAAGACGCCAAGACCCCAAATTGGGTTTTCATCTTATGTGCGGTCTGCCAAGTTCGCGTAATAACTTCCGCAACCCTCCCCATCGCCTGAGAATCGCTTGACATCATCGAAAATGCTCCCAAATCGTGAAGAATATCTTCAGCAGCCATCGTCTCAGGCCGAATTCTTGACTCCGCAAAAGAAACATCTTCAGGCAACTTCGAGTCGAGGTGATGGCAAACCATCAACATGTCGAGATGCTCATCAATGGTGTTAACCGTAAATGGGCGAGTCGGATTAGTCGATGAGGGCAAAACATTCGCCTCGCCACAAACCCGGATAATATCCGGGGCATGACCCCCGCCAGCTCCCTCGCTATGAAAGGTATGAATCGTTCGCCCTTGAAAAGCCGCAATGCTCGTCTCCACAAAGCCCGATTCATTCAGCGTGTCGGTATGGATCGCCACCTGGATGTCGAGCTCATCCGCAACGTCAAGACATGTGCCGATCGCCGCTGGAGTCGTTCCCCAGTCCTCATGGAGCTTCAAACCAATCGCTCCCGCGTAAACCTGTTCGCGGAGCGGTTGATGCGTAGAACAATTTCCTTTGCCAAGAAAACCTAGGTTGATCGGATACTCATCCGCCGCCTCGAGCATTCGGTGAATGTTCCACTTTCCCGGAGTACAGGTGGTAGCAAATGTTCCATGCGTCGGCCCCGTTCCCCCACCGAGCATCGTCGTCACCCCACTAGCCAGCGCGTGCTCAATTTGTTGCGGACAAATAAAGTGAATATGGGCGTCAATCCCTCCAGCCGTAACGATGCAACCTTCTCCTGCAATGACTTCCGTTGCCGCACCGACCGTCATGGTAATCCCCCTTTGGCCATGCGGGTTTCCCGCATGACCAAGGCCGACAATTCTCCCGTGCTTCACCCCGATATCCGCCTTAATTACCCCTTGGACGGCATCCAGAATGAGCGCATTCGTAATCACCAAATCAAGGCACTCTGCGTCAAGAGCGGTGGATGATTGCCCCATTCCATCCCGCAAAACCTTCCCACCACCAAACTTTGCTTCATCGCCATAACCACCACTCTCAGCGACAAGATCTCGTTCCACCTC
Source organism: Armatimonadota bacterium (assembly GCA_037141835.1). Classification (GTDB taxonomy): domain Bacteria; phylum Armatimonadota; class Fimbriimonadia; order Fimbriimonadales; family Fimbriimonadaceae; genus Fimbriimonas. The sequence goes on from JBAXBU010000090.1 coordinate 4,368, forward strand.
AATGAATAACTCCGTATCCGCAAGCCGGACTCGGTCCCCAATCGTCGGACCGAACATCTCTACGTAATGACGTCGGGAAATTCTCATAAGGGTCCGTTCACCATAGCCTGAAACCCAAAAACCTCGCGGGTCCCAGCTAATGCAACCAATTCCACCTCTCGAGTATCGCCAGGCTCAAATCGTACTGCGGTCCCCGCAGGAATATTCAGTCGATAGCCTCTCGTGGTCTCTCGAAGAAAAATCAATGATGAGTTGGTCTCGTAGAAGTGATAGTGACTGCCGACTTGCACAGGACGATCACCAGTGTTTGCAACCGTGATCATGATCGTATCGCGATCAATATTCATTTCAATGTCTGCCGCTATCGCGGGAAATATCTCTCCTGGAATCATTTAGCGAATGGGATTGTGCACAGATACGAGTTTCGTGCCGTCAGGAAATGTCGCCTCCGCTTGCACTTCATTAATCATTTCTGCCACCCCATCCATTACGTCGGTCCTCTTGAGAATGGTTGCTCCAAAACTCATCAAGTCCGCAACACTTCGACCGTCACGCGCCCCTTCGAAAATTTCATAGGTAATAATCGCGATCGCTTCAGGATAGTTGAGCTTTAATCCCCGCTTTTGCCTGCGGCGTGCAAGGTCAGCAGCCACCACTATAAGGAGTTTATCTTGTTCTCGACGAGATAGATGCATCAGCGCCTCCGATCAAAAAACCACCTCGACAAACAGACCAAAGCCCCACAGCTGCCAACCACGACGCAGATCAGGAAAAGACCAGACTGATGACCCGTATGCGGTGGAGCGACCGTGTAATCCAAAAGAAAGTGGCCCGGGTGCCCGAATCCCGTCACCAACGGAAGGAAAGCAAGGCCGAACGCGAAAAGTTTCGAAAGAGGTTTTTTCATCAGCAAATCATCATAGTTTGAAGGGTGCGGTCTCCCAAAGGTTGTGAGTCATAAAAAGAATCATCATTATTCAAAAAAAGTGGTGCGTTTTGCTAGGTCTCTAGAAGCGGATTTCCCTACAAAGTGAGATGTTCTTGAACTACTGCGGCCGACAATTGATCGACGGAACCAGCCGAAACAATCACTCCCCGATCCATAATGGCAAAGGTATCGGCTAACTCTCGGCAGAATTCTAAGTACTGCTCGACAAGGAGTATCGACATTCTTCCCTCTCGACGAAGAAGCCGAATCGTTTCTCCAATCTGATCGATGATATTAGGCTGAATTCCTTCCGTTGGCTCATCCAGAATCAACACTTGGGGATCGGTGATGAGAACCCTCGCGATCGCCAACTGCTGTTGCTGCCCACCACTAAGCATCCCGCCAGGTCGCCCAAGGAAATCCTTCAAGATGGGGAAGAGCTCGAAAACCCGGTCCAGTTGGTTGGAGATTTTTTTTTGATGAACAATTGCCCCAATGACTAAGTTTTCTCTGACCGTAAGATGAGGAAAAATTTCTCGACCTTGGGGAACATACCCAATGCCCATCCTCGCCCGCTGATCTGGACTAAGCCGACGCAAATCTTTCCCATTGAATTGGATCACCCCAGAAAGTGGAGGAAGAATTCCAATGATACTCTTCAGAGTGGTCGTTTTCCCCACCCCATTCCGTCCGATCAAACAAGTGACCGCCCCAGAAGGAACAGTGAGATCCACCCCCCGAAGAATTCTCGATCCACCAATACTCACTTGAAGTTGCTTGATCTCAATCATCCTTTAGTGGCTTTGACTTTTTCTTCCAAGATATACCTCAATCACCTGCGGATTAGCCTGCACCGCATCCATCGAACCTTCGCAAAGGACCGTCCCTTGGTGAAGAACGGTGACCCGACGCCCATTGGCAATTTGGCGAACAAAAACCATGTCGTGCTCGATCACTAAAACGGTGTGCTTTCCAGCTAATCCAACCAAAAGCTCCCCAGTCCGCTCGGTTTCCTCGTCGGTCATTCCTGCGACAGGCTCATCGACAAGCAAAAGTTCGGCGTTTTGAGCAAGGAGCATCCCAATTTCAAGCCATTGCTTTTCCCCGTGAGCCAAGGCGCCTGCTTGCCATGACGACTTCTTGGAAAGCTGAATTGTTTGGAGAATTTCCTCAAGACGATCCCTCTGTTCTGGACTGACTTTAGCAAAAAAAGATGCCCAAACTCCCCGGGAACTTGGAAGCGATAAAGTGAGATTTTCGAGGACGGTATGGTTGGTGTAGACCGTAGGCGTTTGAAACTTTCGCCCAATTCCTAGCCGATAGATTTCATACTCGTTCAGACTTCCCAGATCATGGGAATTTGCAAAAATTATTTTGCCAGAATCCGCCTTCGTTCGACCTGTGATCAGATCGAGAAAGGTGGTTTTACCCGCACCATTCGGACCGATCACCGTGCGGAGCTCTCCCTTCTCAAGATAGAAATTCAGGTCAGAGATCGCTTGAAATCCGCTGAAGGACTTATGCACGCCTTCAGCGGTCAAAATAAAAGGATGATGTCGAGAATCGCTCACTATGAATCGTAGGGCTGAATATAAGTGGCCTTGGGAGGAGTCGCCTTTCTTCGTGCGATCCAATCCCGGATTTGCTCAGGAATACCAACAATTCCCTTCGGCAAGAAGAGCACGATCAAAACAAAGAGCCCCCCAAGAATCAGCAACCATAGGTCGGGAAAAGCTTGAGTGGCCCAACTTTTCATCGCGTTAACCCCGATGGCCCCGAGGATCGGACCGATCAGGGTGCCACGACCACCAACAGCCACCCAAACGACCGCTTCAAGGCTTTTCGTCGTCTCCATTTCACTCGGATTAATCATTCCAACTTGCGGAACGAAGAGCGCTCCGCCCAGACTCGCAATTAGGGCAGAAAGAACAAAAACAAAAAGTTTGTAGTTGGCAGCCCCATAGCCTGAAAAAAGCACGCGAACTTCACTATCCCGCACCGCACGCTGGATCATTCCAAAACGTGTGCGCGTTAGCCATCGGCACCCCATATAAATGCCCAAAAGAGCCACACCCGTGAAGATGAAAAGCCAACGCTTTGTGCCAGCAGAACGCAAGTCAGCCCCAAAAATAAATCGAAAGTCCGTAAACCCATTATTTCCACCCATAGGCAGATCGTTTCGAAAAAACAACAACGCCGCGCCGTAGGTCAGAGCTTGGGTAAGAATGGAAAAGTAAACGCCTTTGATTCGACTACGGAAAGCGAGATAACCGAAAAGAAGTGCCAACAGACCTGGCACCAGAAAAACCATCAAAACCGCGAAAAGTGGAGAGTAAAATGGCCGCCAAAAACTTGGCAGAAAATCATGACCAAGGAAGACCATGAAGTCAGGCAAAACACTTTTATACTGACCGAGCTTCCCGATCATCAGCATAAGATACATTCCGATCATGTAGCCCCCGAGACTAAAAAAAAGTGACTGGCCGAGACTCAGCAAACCCGTGTAACCCCACAGCAAATCCACGGAAATCGCCATAATGGCGTAACAAAGATACTTTCCCCAAAGATTGATCGTAAAATCAGCAATCAGACCCATGGAATTGAGCAAGGGAACCAAAACAACCACCAGAAAAAACCCAATCGCGAGAGCAATAATTTCTGACTTCTGGAAAACGCGATCCATAAGAGATTAGTCCTGAAGGCTACGGCTTCGGGTGACGAAAATTCCCGAGGGTCTCCATTGAAGAAAAACAATTATTGCCACCAAAACGAGGATTTTTCCAAGGACGGGATTATGCAAATATTGCTGTAAACTCTGATCGCTCATCCCAATAGCCACCGCGCTGACCACGGTGCCAGCCAAACTTCCCACTCCCCCCACCACTACCGTCATAAAGCAATCAACGATATAGCTTTGGCCGAGCGATGGCCCAACATTTCCCACTTGCGCTAAAAAAGCTCCGGCTAATCCCGCCAAACCCGAACCCAGTCCAAATGTCAGCATGTTGACCCGCTCAGTACGAACGCCCAGACAAGACGCCATCAAACGGTTTTGCATCACCGCACGGATGAGAAGTCCAAGATTAGTCCGATAAAGAATCGTCCAAACAAGGACGACTATCACTACAGTAAATCCGATGACAAAAAGCCGATTCCATCCGAGAATCACATCATTAATCTCCCAGTTACCAGATAGCCAACTAGGCGAGTAGACCTGAACATTACTCGCACCAAATATCAGACGAAATAGCTGCTGAAGAATTAAGGATACTCCCCATGTAGCAAGTAAACTTTCTAGTGGTCGACGGTAAAGAAATTGAATAACTGTTCTTTCCAATAAAATCCCCACCAAGGCCGCAGAAACAAAGGCAATTGGCAACGCAAAGATAAAATAAAGGTCGAGCCGATTGCCCGTGAGATGCAACCCAGGAATAAAAATGTGAAATCCAAACGGACTAATCTCTAAACCCCCGCCAAAAACTGTCTGCACTAGATAAGTAGCATAGGCGCCCACGACCATGATTTCCCCGTGAGCCATGTTGATCACCCCCATCAGACCGAAGGTGATCGCCAGACCAATAGCCACGAGAAGCAGAATACTTCCCAGACTTAATCCCCGAAAGAACGTGCCAAAAATATTAATCGTCGTTCGGTGGTGATCAATACTTTTTAGGGCCTTTCGCGCGGCTGCGAAAAGCTCGGCGGTAGACGCGTCTTCTACCGATTCGTTCATCATTGATTGCACAAAGTCATAACTGGCCAAAGAGTGAAGCGCTTCGAGCTGCTTGATTGCCACAAGTCTTAAAGCAGTGTCTTCGTTCTTCAGTTGAATCAAATCGATTGCCTCAACCAAAGAGGCCAGAACACGAGGGTCTTTTTCAACAGATTGCCTGGCCATAAGCAAGGGAAGGGAGTCTGGATTTTGCCCCATCCCCATCGTCGAAATAGCCAAAATTCTCTTTGCCGAGTCGCTCGATGAAAGATCACCAAGATCAAGAATCCTCTTCATCACCGAACGCAGATTGGAATCATGCTGAGCAGTCTCAATATCCTCCGCAAGGATCGTAAGGAGTTGTCCATGATTGTCCTTCAAGGGTAAGCCGTCTTCAATACGAGTCGCCGTCTGCCGGCCAGATTGATCTTTAGATTCATTCATCAGGACCGGAACAACTTTGCCATTTTCATCCTGATAAAGATAAATTCTATCCTCTTTCCAAGCAGCCAGTAGAAGGGGAACATCTTCGGAAAAAGTGGAAGCAAGCGAAAGAATCAGTTCGTTCTTTTTAACCTCATCAGCCTCCATGACCGCCGCCACAATGGTTTCCCGAGGAGTACTAGCATAGGAGTGGCTAAGACTGAAACAAATCAGCACAAATAGAATTCTCAAATTCTTAGCACTCAAGAAATTAATCAAGGAGTGCGGAATCAAGGCAATATGAGTAACAATAAACAAAATATAAAGAGTTGGGGAGCGAGCCCATTGAATGAACTCGCCCCCCTCACCCCTAATGATTAGTTGAATCCAAAAACAAATCGTCTATTTAGTGAATTACTTTGCTGCCGTCTTTGGCTTAAAAGTTCCCTTAAGGAAAGGCTCACCAAAAACACCCTTGTACTCCTTGAGAATTTTAAACTGTCCATCCGCCTTGCTTTCACCAATAAAGACATTCTTGGTCAGATGGTGATTCTTTTGGGTGGTGACTGTTCCACCAGGACCATCAAAGCTAATTCCAGATTCAAGGGCTGCCACAACCTTGTCGACATCGAATGACTTGGCTTTTTCAACGGCGGCTTTCCACAAATAGACGCCATCATAGCTCAAAACCATTGGCGAACAGGTCACCCGTCCCTCCTTTTTAACCCCATCAGCGGTAGTCGTTTGCAACCACTTCTGAAAGTCAGCAACAAACTTTTTGTTAGCAGGAGACTTGATCGACTGGAAGTAGGTCCAGCAACCAAGTTGGCCAACAAGCTGCTTGGCAGGTAATCCTCGAAACTCATCCTCACTGATCGAGAAACTGACCACTGGACAGGTTTCGGCCGTCAGTCCAGCCGCCGCATATTCCTTAAAAAATGGAACATTGGTATCTCCGTTCAATGTCGAAACCACGCAAGCTTTTCCGCCAGCACTAAACTGCTTAATCTCGGCAATGATTTGCTGGTAGTCTGTATGACCAAATGGGGTATACTTTCCAGCCGATATCACTTTCCCAGTCTCGTCCTTCTTAAATCCACCTCCAATATTCTCGATGGGAACACCCTTGCTCAGCAAGTACTCCAACAGAACTAGGTTCGTTGTCTGCGGGTAAACATAGTCACTACCAAGGAGGTAAAACTTCTTTTTCCCTTGACTAAGAAAATAGTCAATCGCTGGCGTGGCTTGCTGACCAACCGCTTCCGCCGTATAAAAAATATTCTTCGAGAGCTCCTCGCCCTCGTATTGGACAGGATAAAAAAGCAGGCCGTTCTTTTCCTCAAAAACCGGAAGCACTGACTTCCGAGAGACACTCGTCCAACACCCAAACGTTACTGCGACCTTATCCTTCTCCAGCAGTTGCTTAGCTTTTTCCGCGAAAAGTGGCCAATTAGATGCACCGTCAACGATCACGGGCTCAATTTTTTTCCCGAGCACCCCACCCTTCGCATTGATCTCATCAAAGGTGAAAAGCAGCACATCGCGGAGTGAAGTCTCAGAAATGGCCATCGTCCCACTGAGCGAGTGTAGCACCCCCACTTTAACAGTTTCCTCCGCGCCAAAGGCATTCGGAATCATCGCCCCAGAAAGGATGGCGAGACCAATGGACTGCAGAAATCGTAACTTAGTGACTTTTTGATTAAATAATTGCATGAGTAGTTTGAAATTTAAATTTAGGTTTTGTCTGGGAGAAACAAGGTTACCAGTGTGGTAGAGATCAGAATAAATTGGTGAAGGCCCCCCCATAAACTCCGCCGGGTGGTTACCCGACGGAGCTTTTGAGGCATTAAAAGTGGTATCGCTAGAAAGTCAGACCGATCGAACCGGAGAAGACATATTGACTAGTTCCACCATCGTTGATTGCAGGGGATGACGCATGAGCCGCATTGTCGCCCAGATTCCAATAAGTGAATCCCGCCGTTGCCGTCCATTTCCCATAGCACGAAGGAATGAAGGCCAGAGGAACAGCAGCGTTCACACCTGCGGAGAAATATCCGTAAGTTTCACCATTGTAAGTCTCAGGACCAAGACCGACGGTCATAGGGAAGGTGAAGGTCAGCGGATAAGTTCCCTCCTTCCCAACCGTAAAACCTGGCGCGATCCCGACTTCGTAATACCACCCCAGTGCTCCGCCGGGAACGCCCACACCATTGCCAATCATCGTCTTCATCGCGCTGACATGCGGATGTAGGGCAAAGGCGCCCAGCAGGTCGGTATCATCATACGCCAGATTGGTGTTTAAACTGCCCGCGCGACCTCCACTGCTGACAAAGTCAAAATCAAGCCAAGTCACACTCAAAGCAAAGTTCTTTGCAAATGTCACGGTCATGCCCGGCATCCAATCAAACTCATACCAGCCGGCTAAACTCGTTCCCGGAGATGCGGCTGTTTGCTTCGAATTGATGCTCGACCACAGCCCAAGGTTCAAGGAAACCTTATTGATAAATCCCGTGC
>JBAXBU010000091.1:0-11935 GCA_037141835.1 Armatimonadota bacterium
GTCTTGATCTAGTTTTCCATTCCTTTGAGTCTCGTAGGCCTTGATTGACTCGGGATGGCTTTCGAGGCAATGAAAAGCAACAAAGAGACTCTTCTTGTTGCTACAAATCCATACTTCGGTTTGCTGTTCAATAGGTTCTTTGGAAGGGAATCGAAAGAAGCCGGCACCTTTTGTAGCAGTTTTCCAACATTCATCGCTGAGGTCACCGTCGATTTTCGGCGCAGTTTCTGTTGATGCCAAGGTGATTTTTGGTCTCACCCAGGTGCCAGGTGGCACCATGGGTGATTCGATCTTGGTTGAGAGTTCGGCTTGACCAGCTGAGATGCCCGCCAAGGCTGCGCCCACAATTGTGGCTAGTAAGGTTTGTTTAGTCATGGCTGATCTTCTTCTTGTCGGGCTTCTTTCCCCATGCCTTCTTCATCGATCTCTTGGTTTGATCCAGAATCTGCTTCACCTTCTGGAGGGTCTCTCGAGAGACGGTATGGTAGTGACCATCGGAGTCCCGCATGCTCTCCATGTCAATTTCGACTTCACGCATTGCTTTTGAAATTTCTCGGTCTGCGTCTTTGAGGGCGGCCTCGATATCGACCTTTGATTCTTTCATGGCTCTAGCAATCTCATCTTCAATGTCAATTGAATTCATTGCCGATTTGGCTTCTTTGAGTGCCATTGCGATTTCCTTTTGGATGTCGGAGGAATTGATTTCGGCTCTTGCTTCCTTCATTGCTCGTGCAATTTCATCTTTGAGCTCAGTTGAGGACATTGCGGACTTAATCTCCTTTTGAGCTCTTGCCAATTCCTTTTGGACTTCGGCATTTGATTGGGAGAGCGCGGCCGAGACTTCTCGCTGAATTTCTTCTTCATCCTTTAAGTCAATTCGGAAGTCACTTTCTGCATCGAGTTCGTCTTCTTGGTCTCGTTTGGAACGCTTTTCAATAACTCCGTTTCCAACACTGATACTTCCCGCTCCCACGTCCAATGTGAGCTTCGTGCCTCCGGAACCGAGTTTGATTTGTTGTTTGGATCCAAGACCATCTTGCCCTTCATCCGACTTTCCTGAGGCAGAGATGGAGCCAACACCAGACTTTGCAAAAACCGTGGCGTTACCTCGGACATCGAGATTGATCTCACCAACCGAGACACTAATGCTTGACGCCTGGCTTGGGACCCGGGCGAGCTTTGCATTGACTTCGCCCGCTTCCACATTTGCTTTCAGAAATTCGCCAGGATCAACTTGCTTAAGTTCGAGTTCACCCGCCGAAACGTGGGTGGTTAGGGATTGATACTCCCCGGATATGGTTTCGTTTCCTGCCAAAAGGTTGAGATCGGCATTGAGACCTTTTGGTATTTGGATCTTTACTGCAACATCGATTTGGTTGTTCTGACTTCGGTTACGATTGCTTCGCTTGAAGTCTGGCTTGAGACTCTTGTCTTCGTAAACCACCAATGTATCGCCTTCACGTCTAACTTTGAGCCAGGGGTTATTTAGCCACTTTCGCTCTTCGTCACCTAAAGGTCGGCTGATGCCTTTCGTAATTTCTGCATCAAACGTAGAGCCGGAGTTGGTCGAAATTTCAACAGCTCCGAGTTCAATATCGACCTCAATGTTCTTTATTCCGGAAGCATTCATGCTGAGGGAATAGCTTTTGGTCTCCATGTCTGCTCGAGCAGATTTGGCTTTTTGGGATGAATACTTTGGCGTTGGATCGGACTTGGGGTTCCAGGGACTGGCGACAGAAATGGCGACTCCGCCAACAATGGCGACAGCGATGGCAAGGGTTGTTTTTTGGTTCATGGTGTTTCTCTATTTGGAGGTAAATTTTGGGTAAGCGGTAGCTAAGACATGGTGTTTTTAGTCACTATTTGAACCTAAGGGTTAGTCGTCTTTTGGCTTCTTTGGTTCAGAACTATCCTTCTTAGGCTTCTTCTTCGACATTGGGTCTTCGGCAAACCCCTTGAGAAGGCCATTGACTATTCCTTTTGTTAGTTGGATTGACTGTTTAGCCATCTTCTTAGAAGCTTCTGGCATGTCAGATTTGTCGATTTCGGCTTCGGCATCCTTCATGTCCTTTTCAGAAACGAGCTTTGCCTTGGCAATCTCTTTCTGAGCTTCTTGAAGCGATTTTTGGATTTCGTTGCTCATCTCCTTCTTCGCTTCTTTCAGGTCTCGGTCAAAATTTCTTTGATGTTCTCGTTGGGCTCTCAGTTCTTCCCTTTGAGCTTCCTTGTCGTATATGCGAACGTTGGGTTCAGGCATATTCTTAAGATCTTTTTGAGCCTGTTTAAGACCATTGTCCACGATGTCAGAGATTGAATCCATATCTACTCCGGGAAATCCGGGCTCGTCCATCGACACGGTAATGTGACTTGACTTGTTGGTTTGGGTCGGTGTCTTCAGTGAAAAACTCTTGGCTTTCGGGGTCACCATTTGGGTTGCTTGCGGCGTTGGCGGCGTATCGGAAACACTTTCTGGACCGACGAAATCTTCGGTGCTCCAGGATTCATCATCTGACTTGAGGTCAACCGTAGTGTCCCTTTCAGCGACCATTTGATTAGTGTCTTTAGCGGATAATCGAACTTGCTTGACGACGGGCAGGATCATTCCAGCTGACACAGCACCAACCGCTAAGACTCCCAAAACCGTTAATCTGGTCCAACCGGTCAGGATTCCACGCTTTGTCTGGGGGCTCAGAATCGCGGCTACTCTTCCATTGAGGCGATGGGATCGAGCCATGGTGATAGCTGGGACCCGTGAACGTTGGTGTTGCATGGTTTTGGCAACTTCGACCAATCGTCCGGCATATTCTGGGGCGTCGATTCCTTGTGCGAGCACGAAATCATCGGCGGCACGTTCGCTGTCTTGTTCGAACAACATTTTGAGAACCCAAACGAGGGGATTGAACCAGTAGATGGCGGTGATGACTCGAAAGCCAATCATTGCCGCCCAGTCCTTTCGACGAATGTGAGCGTCTTCGTGTAATACAACTGATCGCAATTGGGGTTCGATCCAATCCTCGGATTCGGTTGGTAATGCGATTTTTGGTTGAAGGAGGCCCCAGGTCATCGGTGGTTCTCCTGCTGGGCAGAAAAATACGCCGTGGGCTCGAACTGCAAGGCGTTTAACTCGTTGGGTCAGAGTCTCGGATGCTGGAGTGAACCCGAGTTCTAATCTTCTGAATTGGACTAGTGCATTAACAACTTGGACAATCAAGAGCGAAGTTATCGCTACCCAGAGAATCATCCATGGAAAGCTGAATTGATGTGCGGAAGGAACCGTACCCATTGACTGTGTCGCAGAAGATTCGAGCAATTCTTGGTGAGCGACCGTGACTGCAAACCTTGGCAAGGCTATGAGCGCAATGGGTAAAAGGGCAAGCGCAATCATTGTAAGAGCCAAAACATTGGCACGAGCGTGGGCCGAAGACCGCAAAAGCGCAAATCGTAGGGCCAGGCCAAGTCCCGCCAAAATGGCGGAGCGAGTTAATAGTTCAAACAGGAAGGTGTTCATTTTTTGTCACCTGACTTGGATGCCTCGATGAGCTTGGCGAGCTGATCAAGCTCTTCGTCAGTAATCTTTGATTCTTTGTCAGAAAGAAATGTACGGACAACTCCTTCGAGTCGACCACCAAAAAACGTATCCACTAGTTTGTTCACTGCACTTTTGGCTGCCTCTTGGGAAGACTCCGCAGCGCTATAGAGATATCTCTTGCCATCTTCTTCGCTTTTGGCAATTCCTTTTTCGACAAGGATTCCGAGAGTTGAGCGAACGGATGAATAGGATGGCGGGTTTTCCATCTGGTCACAGACATCCTGCACACTGCACTTGCCTTGTCGATGAAGAATATCGAGCATTTCTCGCTCCCGACGACTGAGACCGGACCCGAGCATTCTAGGCATATACAGACCTCGAATTGTTGAACATGCTAAAAGATTAGCATAAGAATGTTTCATTTGTGCAATTAAGTGCGGAATTTTTCGCACATTCGTTTCATTTCTTGAGATTTGAGTCCAATGCCACGGGACTAATGGCACAGTAAACGGTTTGGAACGGTATCTCACATGGCAATCAAAACCTGCTATTCTTACGGGTATGGCGCGAGCGGATAAAGGGTTTGTAGCGGACTTGGTTCGGCCATTCGATGCCTTCTTTGTATTTGTCGGCGAGATCTCCATCTTGCTGGCTGATGCCATCAAGAGACTGTTTACCAGTAGATTTGAAGTTAAGGAGACTTTGAGTCAAATGGCATTTGTCGGAGTGAACTCGATTCCGATTGTTGTCCTGACCGGCTTCTTTAGCGGAGCAGTACTGAGCCTTTACATCAGCACGTTTTTGCTTCAATATGGTGCGACGACGTTTGTTGGTGCTACCGTTTCCCTATCGATGACCCGCGAGATTGGTCCAGTTTTGGCGGGAATCATGGTGTCGGCACGGTGTGGTTCGGCGATGGCGGCTCAAATTGGAACGATGGCGGTAACCGAACAGATCGATGCGCTCAAGATGCTGAGTGTCCACCCAACAAACTATCTGGTTGTGCCTCGCGTGGTTGCAGCCGTTTTGATGATGCCAATTCTTGGACTTGCTTGCGTCTGGGCAGGATCATTTGGAGGCTGGCTGGTTGCCGTTAACGAGGGAGTTCCGAGCGGAGCGTATCTCACGTCAGTCAGTCAGTACACTCAGCCCTCCGATATTCTTGGCGGTCTCTATAAGGCTCCGTTTTTCGGAATCATAATTGCCTTGGTTGCTTGTCAACAAGGAATGGCGACCAAGAATGGTGCCGTAGGGGTGGGACGCTCGACCACCAATACGGTCGTCATTAGTATGGTCTTGGTGTATGTTGCCAACTTCATCCTCGCTAGAATGATGAACTAACGGATATAGTTAGTTTATGATTGCCCTTTCGCTCATTTTTGCCGCACACATTGCTGACCCAGCGCAGCCAATTATTGACCTCAGCATCATGGACAATCGAGTCATGATGCATCTTCGCGAACTTTGCTATAACATCGGTGGACGACCAACTGGTTCGCCTGAGCTACAGAAAGCGGAAAAATGGGCTCTTAACAAATTTAAGTCATTTGGATACGCCAATGCTCATCTTGAGAAATGGGCGGACGTCCCGGTTGGGTTTCAACGAGGACCCAATAATTCTGCAAAAATGATTTCCCCAAATGAGGCTGATCTTCCTTTTTCGACCAATTGCTGGATGCCTGGGACAAAGGGACCGACCAAGGGCAGAGTCGTTTTGGCTCCTACCACTATGGAAGAGTTCGCATCGGTAAAGGAGTCGCTTAAAGGGGCTTGGGTATTGGCCGATGCGCCAGTCTCGATGCGAGGAGCCAATATCTCTAAAGAATCGGCACCTTTGATGAAGGCAATTGCAGAATCAGGAATCAACGGACTAGTCTTTGGGTCAAAGAGCGATCTGCTCCATACCCATGGCACATGGAAGGATAAGACTTTTGAGAATCACCCCACGAACGTGGAAGTTACTGTTCGACGAGCAGATTGGGATATGTTGGCTGAGAACGTCAAATCCGGAAAGAATACGGTCGTTGAATTCAATATTGACAATCGATGGATCAAGGGTCCCATCGAAGTTCATAACGTGGTTGCGGAGCTGAAAGGCACGGAGTTTCCTGATGAAATCGTTGTACTTGGTGGACACCTAGACTCATGGAATTCGCCAGGATCACAAGGTGCCAGCGACAATGGGACGGGTTCAAGTTCTACGCTGGAGGCTGCGCGCCTGCTGATGAAGAGTGGAGTCAAGCCGAAGCGTACCATTCGATTTATCCTCTTTACAGGCGAGGAGCAAGGTCTCTTAGGTTCAACTGAGTACGTGAAGCAGCATGAAGCCGAACTACCAAAGATTAGTGCTTGCATAGTCGATGATGGTGGATCCAATTACGAATCGGGAGCTTCAGGATACGCATCATGGGAACCTTTTTTCCGACCATCATTTGAACTCATGACAAAGGCTTTTCCTTCTATGCCAATGAAGTTCTCGCCATCGACCAACTATGATGCGAGCGGAGGAAGTGATCAGGCATCATTTTGGGCCAAGGGAATTCCATCCGTGTTTATGGGTAAAGCCGGAACGCAAAAGTACCTCCACATTTGGCACACCCAATATGATCGGTATGAAGAAGTTATTCCTGAGTATCTGAAGCAAGTAGCGACCAGCATGGCAGTTGTTGGTTTCAATATCGCGAACGCAGATTCGATGATGCCAAGAAAGTGAGCGACTCATCTTTCCTTGGCTTAGATCCGTCATCGTTTGGCCTATCGCCTGAGTTGAGTGCCGACATTCAACTCTTGGATCAGGTCCTTGGCAAAGTTCTTCTCGAGCAAGAGGGTGCTTGGATTATCGAATCGGCTCGTCGCTTGGTTCATGAACCGACCTGTTCTCTTTCGGATATTTCTTGTAAGGAACTTGAGTCATCGGAGGGCCTCCGTGACCTTGGAAAGGCGTTCACAATGTTGTTTCAGCTGATTAACTCGGCTGAGCAAAAAGAGATTGTTCGGGTCAACCGGGCTAGAACTGTGAATGGGCAACGACGTGAGTCCATTCGAGAAACGGTTCAGAAAGTTTTTGCGGAGCATGGACGAGAAGGGTTGCTGGCGGCGGTAAATCGGCTATGGATTGCTCCGACTTTGACGGCTCACCCGACGGAAGCAAAGAGAAAAGTCGTCCTCGACAAGCTTCGTGAAGTCTCTCACCTTCTTGCCCAACAAACCGGATCCAATGACCTTAATGCTCCTTTGGACGCAGGGTCGGATACGGCGTTTGAACTTGAGAACGTGATTATCGAGCTTTGGCACACCGACGAAATGCGGTCGCAGAGATTAACCGTCGATGAGGAAGTACGGAACTCCTTGTACTTCTTTGATCGGACCATTTATGAAGTCATCCCCTGGTTGTATCGGGACATAGAAGATGCGTTGGAAGAAGTTCTTGGCGAACGAATCGTGGTTCCGGACATTATTCGCTATCACTCTTGGATCGGTGGTGACCGGGATGGAAATCCGAACGTTACCGCCGCCGCAACCCTAGATGCCGCGACGACTATGCAAAAGATGGTAGTCCCTCGGCACAGGGGAGAAATTGAGAAGCTTCGTTGGGAGTTCACTCAATCGACCAAGTTTGTTGGCGAAGTTGCGGCAGTTCGTGAAGAGACAACGAAGTTCGACCAATACCTAACCCAGCCAGAACGCGAACGGTATGCACAAGAACCCTACGTTCTTTTGCTTCTTGGCTTGTTTGGATACATGAATGACAACCCAACTTCTTTAACGGGAGTTGAAGAAGCATTGAAGGCGATCCAACATTCGATTGCCTCCACCGAAGGAAGTCATCTACCGTTGCGAAGCAGCCTTCAAGATACGCTCCGTCGAGTCCGAGTCTTTGGCAACCACTTAGCAAATATTGATATCCGTCAACATTCAAAGCTTCATGAGAAAGCAATGGGATTGCTTTTGGCTCAAGCCGGAGTTCTGGTATCTCCTGGATCATATTCGGAACTTACTGAGCACGAGCGCATTGAGATTTTGGTAAGAGAAATCACGAGTTCCCGCCCTCTTATTCGAACTGCCAATGACGAAGCTCTTGGCACGGTGCTTGGTCCGGTTGCGCTGATGGCTAATGATCCGTCAATGGGAACCTACATCACCTCGATGTCTACTTCGGTAAGCGACATGCTCGAAGTGATGCTATTCCTTAAGGAAGAAGGTGTGCTGGGCAACAAGCCAAACATTGTTCCTCTCTTTGAGACCGTCGATGACCTTCAGCATTGTGGTCCGCTATTGCGTCAGATTTTTGCGTTGCCCGTCTATCGGGCTCATATTGACGCCATAGGCTACCAAGAAGTGATGCTGGGATACAGTGACAGCAGTAAAGACGGTGGTTACCTTGCGGCAAACTGGGCATTGCAAACGGCGATGCGAGAGATTGCCGCAGTTTCGGCAGAGACTGGAGTCCCGATCCGAATGTTTCATGGTCGTGGCGGAACGGTTGGACGTGGTGGTGGTCGAGCATCTCAAGCGATCCTCAGCCAGCCAAAAGGTGCCTTTAACGGGCAGATTCGGTTTACTGAGCAAGGCGAAGTTATTTCGTTCAGATATTCCTTACCGGCTATAGCGCATCGACACTTGGAGCAGATTGTTTCGGCTTGCTTGCTCGCAACGGCTTCGCCCAATGAGCGAGACTATGACTCCGAGTTTGAAGTGGTCATGGAAAAGCTTGCCGATGTCTCGCGAGCTGCCTATCGAAAGTTAGTCTACGAGACTGATGGCTTTTGGGAATTCTATACTCAAGCAACTCCGATTGACCACATTAGCTTGTTGCCAATCGCTTCTCGTCCTGTGTATCGTCCAGGCGGCGCGGCTGAAGGAGTCGAGGGACTCAGAGCGATCCCCTGGAACTTTGCATGGGTGCAGAGCCGAGCATTGTTGGTCGGATGGTACGGTGTGGGAACTGCGCTCTCCGAATTTCTGAGTGAAGGCGGTGAGGCAACGCTTCGAACGATGTACAAGGAATGGCCATTCTTCCGAACCGTTATTGATAACGCTCAGTTAGAGTTAGTTCGCGCGCACATGGCGACGGCTGCATTATATGCTAGCCGAGCAACAGACCAGGCGATTTGGGCAACAATTTTGCATGAGTTTGAATTGACCCACATGTCCCTTTTGGCAGTTACCGGCGAGAATGATTTGTTAGAGAACTCGAAAGTTATCCGGCAAACGGTATCGTTTCGGAATCCCCTGACTTTGCCCATCAATAAGCTCCAGATCCACTTGATGGATCGATGGGAGCACCTGTCCGATGAGGACAAACAGGGGACTTGGCGGGAAGCAATGTTGCAGTCAATCGCGGGAATCGCAGCTGCGATGCAAAGCACTGGTTAGCTGTTTATCGGAATTTGCTTACTGGTCGTCTTTGAGTGTGATCTGCCACTCCGGCTTTTCGGTAACTCCAGCTGGCAATACCACGCGAGTTTTTGAAGTCTGAGTTTTAGGATTGACTTCAATCATTCGGCAACCGCGTTGCCAATCGCCATAGCCAGACCAACCAGTTACCCGGCCGTAGGCGAGCCGAACTCCTTGATGAACCCCCACATAGTCGTTGACATGATCATGGCCACAGAACACGCCCTGAACCCGACCCGAGTCGCGATAGATGCTGAAAATTTCTCCCTTATCTACTTCTGAGCAGACGGCTTCGCCGTACCGACCAACTTCTTCTTTGGCATCGTGCATGAGTTTGTACTCTAAAGTCGGGATGTGCTGCATGACGAGGATTGGGTGAGAGATTTTCTTTTTCTTGTCGGCTTCGAGTTGGGCTTGGAACCAAGCGACTTGAGGTGCCGAGATGACTTTAGGAATTTCTCCACCGCCACAGTTGAATCCAAATACCGTGGCGAACGGCTTTTTGCCGTGCTTGAGATCGATTCGAAAGCAGTAGGAACGCTTGCCGTCGGCGCCGGTGTGGTAGCCCATCGCATGGTTTTGCAGATCGCCATAATATTGATCTAGGGTTACGCTCCCAGGATCGCCGTCAGAATGGTCGTGGTTTCCAAACACGAGCGACCAAGGCGTACCAAGTCCATTCATAAGGTCTAGGGCGGGCTTTCGCCGCGGATTGACCTTGTCGTTATTGATATAGTCGCCGGTGTGGAAGATGAAGTCAGGTTGATTTTGATCAACCAACGACTTGATCATCTTGAAGGTCAAATTGTCAGTTAGTTCGCGACCTGGCTCGGGAATTCCAAAGTGCGTATCCGTCAATTGCATGATCCGCATAGGGCGATCTTCATTGAAAATGATCTCGAAGTGGTCTTCGCCGAGACGCGCTACTTTTACTTTTGGTTTTGAAGATGGGAAGGTGACATTTGGCATTGCTAGGGAGGCGAGAGTTGCGGCGGAGCCACCAAGAAATTCTCTTCGATTCATGAACCAAATGATGACTAGCCGTTGTTAACGCGGAGTTAACCAGCAAATAGTTGATGATCCTAGCTGGCTCCTCCATTTTCCATTTGGACCGTTAGTGATTGGCTTGAAATGACTTATCCTTGGCATCCCCAGAAGTCTTTGCCGAGGCTCACCACTGCCGGCTGACGCACAAAACCAAGCTTGTCGTTGACTTTCAACATGGCGGCATTGCGAGTATCGTTGTCAGTCTTAATTGTGGCGATTCCCAACCGTTTGACTTCGATCGCCTGGGCAACTTTTAAAGCTAACGCAACACCTTTCTTGCGATGATCCCGGTGTACGGCAGTTAACCACTGGTCAAATTGGCTAAGTTCTTGGTCGTGAAAACCGGCCGTAAACCCAATCATTTGTCCATTTTGGTAGGCGAATAGAGTTGCGGATCGGACCAAATCCGGCTCAGTCATCACCTGTTCTTCAATAAATTCGAATTCCAAGGGAGTTGGTGGTGCATTTCTAGGAACATCATGGCGGACAACGCAAAACAGGTCGAACCACTCCCGCCTGACTTGAGGCGAATCACAATCTTCGAAGGATCGAATCTCAAGGTCAGGTGACTTGCTGGGATACTGGGTCGGGTCAAATGAGTCGAGGTTAAGGACGGATACGAAGTCGCGCTTTTGCTGAATGTATCCTCGAGCCTTGACGAATTTGATGCCTAAATCATTCGACTCCTTTACCTGAACCGAAACATTGATAACGTCAAGGCTTCGTAAATGGCTTTCTGCCATTTGATACAAAGCTTGACCAATGCCAAGGCTACGAAATGATTCAAGAATTCCCATTTCAAGCACGAACTTGTTTGGGTGAAACTGACCAGCTTGGCGATTCATGATTACGAATCCCACAACCTGAGCTGCGGATTCGGCAACGAACACCATCCGTTGGAGATCTGGCTCAAGAGTCTCTAGATCTCGTAAATATTCGCTACGATGCAACTTGTGCATCTGGGCACAGTCGTTCTGAACGGCGATGATTCCATCGGTATCTTCGATGGTTGCGGATCTGATCGTCCAAGTCATTTACTGTTACCTTCGGTATGGAAATCGTATTGAAAAGTAGTTTGGCCTGTTATGCAGTCTATCACTTGACCCGATGCATTGATCAGTTGCCGGCCACCATCCAGAAAAGCAAAAGCGTATCCGTTTTCGACGGGGTATTCTGCCCGTGTTTCACCACGAAGAGTGACCGTCTGGAGATGATAGCTCTGTTCTAAACTATGACTTCCTTGATCAAATGTTTCGAAGCATACGAGAGAATCATTTTCTGAAATGTACCTAACAGCAAGTGTCGAAAAATTTGCCTTATTGGGCTTCAGAGTCGCCGTGATATTCGTAGTTTCTACATCGCGAATTGTTAGCGGTTCGCCAATTTCAGCCAACACAAAGTGACCAAGCATAAATTCTACATCCATTAACGCAAAGGATGCTTTCCTAATTCTCTGACCACTTTGCATTGTTGAACCTATCACGTAGCTTGACGGGGTTACCCAAAGACTCACGTATTCGCCGAAGAACACTTTAGATACTCCATGATACTTATGGAGGGTCTCGCCGGTTCGGGCATCAAGTATGAGTCCTGCTTTGTCTTGAAAGAAACAGCTAATTTCAGTTCCACTAGGATGTACTTTCATTACCTGAACCTTTTTGAGATCCGGACGAGCCCAGATTTGCGAACCATTCTCCAGCGAGTAACCGGTGATTCCATATCGAATATATGCACCTGCCACAAATACTCCGATTTTGGGATGAATCGTAAGCCGGTCACCGCCAAAGTCGAGATTTGTGTCAAACGTGGCAACTCGATTCGCCTCTCCGATTCGAAAGACGTGGACCGTCCTATCAAATTCAGCTGCGAGGAAGAATTCAGAACCAGAGGTATAGGTAAGGTGCCGAATAAGTGCGCTCAAAATTCAACTCATTTCTTTGGGAACAGGTACGTTAGGATGGA
>JBAXBU010000092.1:0-11876 GCA_037141835.1 Armatimonadota bacterium
GCTGATGGGGAAGAAGAAGAAGCTGTTGCAGTGGATTCTGACGAAGACACTCTTTCACTCAGTGATATTGCTGAAGAAGAAGAAGCTTTAAGCGACGACGCCAGTTCCGACGAGGTTTAATTTTTCATGTCAACTCGTGACCCTTACGAAGTTTTGGGTGTCTCGCGGAATGCGAGTGCGGACGAGATCAAATCGGCCTACCGGAAGCTTGCCAGAAAGTATCATCCCGACGTTAATCGGGATGATCCAACTGCCGAAGACAAGTTCAAGGAGGCTTCCAATGCTTACGAAATCCTCTCAGATGATCAGAAGAAGGCTCGTTTCGATCAGTACGGCACAACGGATGGTGCGCCCCAGGATCCATTTTTTGGAGGAGGAAACGCCGGTGGATTTGGCGACCTTTTCGACATGTTCTTTGGAGCAGGTGGTCAGCAGGGTGGAAGGCGTCGATCAGCGGCACAAGATGGGGATGACATCCGAGCGGATGTTCAAGTAACTCTTAAGGAAGTCCTTACTGGAGTTACGAGAGAAGTCGAAGTTGAACGAGCAGCTAGTTGCGACGCATGCAATGGTAATGGTGTCGAAGGCGGCGGCCAGGCTCAAACATGTGTGAATTGTCAGGGCTCTGGAATGGTTACTTCGGTTAAGAGTACGTTCCTTGGTCAAGTCAGGACTCAGTCTCCTTGCGGAAGATGTTCTGGTACCGGTTTCTTAATTACAAATCCTTGCAAGAAGTGCCAAGGAAAAGGCGCTCGATTGGTTACCGAAATGGTGACTATAAACGTTCCGGCGGGTGTTGAGAACGGAAATCGAATTCAAATGTCCGGTCTCGGATGCGATGGGATCCGGGGTGGCAGGGCAGGGGACCTTTATGTCTTTCTCCATGTGCCCGAACAAGATCCGTTCATTCGCCGTGGCCAACACCTTTTAACTGGCTACGACATTACGGTAGCACAGGCAATTCTTGGGGATGAAGTTACTATTGACGGTGTCGAAGGTGAACTGGTGTTCGAAATACCAAATGGCGCTCAGCCTGGGCAACAAGTCGTCATTAAGGGTCAAGGGCTCCCACCAATTCACGGCGGCAAGAGAGGTGACCTTGTGGTCGAATTAACCGTTGTCATTCCAAAGAAAGTTAGCGAAACGGAAGCGAAAGTGATCCGCGACTTCGCTGAACTTCGCGGCGAGCGAATTCCGAAAGGGAAAGATGGCTTCCTTGGCGGAATCTTTGGAAAAAAGAAATGAACTGGATTATTGTCAAGGCAGTAAAAAATGATCCGCCTGAAGATTGGTCTCCAGTTATAGATTTGTTTCGCGAGCACGGAATAGATAACACTCTTGAAGAAAAATCGGCCCTAACCGGATGCTATGTCGACGTCGATGGTGTGCTTGACCAAATTGAGAGATTGAAGATAGCTTTGATTCCATTTCAGCTCGATGAATTCTCGGCTGAACCATTGGTCGAAGTTGATTGGGAAAACGATTGGAAGAAGCATTTCAAACCCCGCCGCATCGGTAAACATTTTGTGGTTAAGCCGACGTGGGAGGAATTTGAAAGTCAGCCAGGAGACCATATTATTGTGTTGGACCCAGGTCAGGCATTTGGAACGGGTGACCATCCAACAACACGAATGTGTTTGACCTTTTTGGAGTCTTATGCCGGTCCTACCACCAACGTCCTTGACCTTGGATGCGGGAGCGGAATATTGGCAATTGGAGCCAAGTTTGTTGGATCGCCCGATGTTTTGGCGATCGATATTGATCCTCTTGCGGTCGAAGTCGCAAAAGAGAATTTTGCGCTTAATTCAGTTACTGTTCGCGCAGAGGTTGGCGACGTGACTGAACTAAATTTGGAATCAGGTTGGGATATTGTTGTTTCTAACATTATTAGCGCTACCCTCATCAACCTTGCCCCGGACGCTCATTACGCATTGAAAGAGGGTGGGCTATGGGTAGTCAGCGGAATCATTGACCAAAACTGGGCCGATGTACAGAAGGCAGCGGCAAAATCAGGTTTCTCATTGGTTACGTTCAATCAGGAAGATGGCTGGACTGCAGGCGTGTTCCAAAAATGAACTCAATTCGTGCGTATCCGAGGATTTTCATTCCCGGCCAGGATATGAGTACTCCATTCGAAATACCGAAGCCAGAACACGATAAGCTCCATAATGTACTTCGACTGCGAAGGGGCGCCGAGATCGGCGTAATGCCAAACGATGGCACAATGTGGATCTGCCGCATGGATGGAAAGCTAGGTGTTCCAATCATCCAACATCGGCCAGATACCGAACCTGAACTTTTCATTACGGTTGCTCAGGCATTGCCAAAGGGTGACAAGTTGGATGACATCATTAAGTCTTGTACTGAGATTGGTGCTTCCAGGTTCGTTCTCTTCACTGGAGCACGTTCTGTCGTCAAATGGGATGAGAAGAAAGTCGTTGAAAAGATGCGCAGAATTCAGGCTCTCGCAAGAGAATCTGCCGAGCTGGCATTTCGAATGCGGATCCCGACGATAGAGTTTCGATCCAATCTCAATGAAATCCTGACCAAGGAATCCGGAGTAATTGCTTTGAGCGAACAAGAGTCAGTTACTGCAACGATCAAAGCTGACGGACGAAGTGTATGTGTTGTGGTTGGTCCTGAAGGCGGATGGGCGCCAAGGGAAGTCGAAGCAATGAAAGACTATGCTGTTACGCTTGGTCCTCGAGTGTTGAGAACCGAACATGCGGGTTTTGCAGCGATCGCAAAGCTACTCGTTCCTTAGGCTGGTGCTTCGGTAGGAACACCAAGCAAAACGTCTTTCTTTTTGTCATAGGCAATCTGCGCCAGAACTTCCAGATTAACGACATCTTCGCGGTTGTACGCGATGAGTGTTGCTAGGGCTTTTTCGTCGTTATAACGCTCGTAACGGCGCCACAAAGTGATTGCGTCTCGCCCGCTCAATCCGTCCGTTTCTTCACCTCGGGCAATCCCGAGTTCCTTTTCGATTTTTTTGAGACCGCCCTTAATACCTACGTCTCGCAGGGTTGGACAAAGGTCCAGGTGAATTTGATCGAGGACAAGAGTTTGATACTTCTTCCGGATCATGGGGATATCAAATCCTAGGCCGAAGAATGTAACCATCATGCCAAAGTCGGTAATACGATCTCGAAATTTCTCCAGATTCTGTCCTTTTACATAGACTTCAAATTCGTTGCCATCGTAGATACCAATCGTCGTGATTGAACTTCCAGATTGACCTCCATCGGTTTCAATGTCGAGGTAAACACATTGTTCGCGGAAGGATGGCCAGGCCCGCCAAGCATTGCCAGTTCCAAGTGCTTGCGTGAAGAACTGATGTTCCTTGGTTTCGAGGGCTTCCATCGATTTATTCAGAACCATTCTGACGATATCGCGGGAAGCGGTACCAAAAGGCAGGTCATTGATACCATTGAGAGCATCTGACCACGTTAGGCAGCCACGGTCCCAAAGAGCTTTCTCCATGGGAGCGCCAATGCCTGGGACGTGAATAAAGGTGTTTTCAAGCAACGATGTTAGCCGCCGCTGCCTTTAATTTTGACTTTCGGAGCGACTGCATTGTTGGTTCTTGGTGGAACGGTAAATGTTGTACCACCGCTACCCCAGAAGCGCTTCTGATCCCCTTTCACTTCAAAGGTTCCGGTGTCACCATTCTTATCAAATTCGCCATAAACTCGGCAGATACCATTGCCAACCCACTTCATATCAAGATTTCGCCCGAAGAACTGGATCGCTCGGAATTTGCCGTCAAGGGTCACGGTTCCTTGTCCAAAGAACTCAGTTCTCTCGCGTTGCTTGTTCTCGTATTCTTTGTTTAAGCCTGCGCTTGCCACGATTGGGACAGAACTGTCATATCCAACGATTAATAGAGTTCCCTTAAACGTGATTTGGATCTTTCCAAAAGCCTTAACATCTCCTGGACTTGTGATCTTGAAAGCTCCGATGTTCGTTTTCATCACAACTTCGCCAACTGGACCAGGCGCAGTTGAACTTGGATTTTGAGCTAAGCCAGGAGTAATGCAAAGCATTGCGAGGCAACCGAAACTGAAAACTTTTGAATTCATGACGTTTATATGTAAAGTATGACGGATTTTTGACATGTACCGGAATCTTCCTACAGTTAAAACCGTAGAAACCATAGGTTCTGATTGAATTCAGGTACCTTAGGCTTCAACGATGAAACTATCAACTGTCGTTCCCATATTAGTCTCCTTTTTAGCGATTGGGGTTTCAATGGCGGTGTTCACGAACAATGCAACACCCTATCTGACCATTGCTGAAGCTCGAAAATTAACTGGGGATCGTCTTAACCTTGGAGTTGAAGTTGACAAGAATTCAATTAAACGAGACTTGACCAGTAGCGCGATCGAATTTGACGCGAAGGACAAAAACGGCGAGAAGATTCACGTTAGACATGTCGGCGAAAACGTTGACCTCTCAAAGGCTGAGCGTGTGACCTGTATTGGCAAGCTAAAAGGAGACATTTTCATCTCGGAAAAGATGTTGGTTAAATGTCCAAGTAAGTACGAAGAAGAAAAGAAGAAGTAAATGGAGACTCACCCGACTCTCGATTTACCTGCAGCGCCTCAATGGGGCTTGTTCCTTGGTCAGTTCGGCAAATTTGGAGTTTTTGGCATTCTTGCAGCCTGCTCCGTAGCATTGATTCTTTCGATTTTCGCTCCGAACAAGTTCTTATCAATACGCCGAAACGCATTCTATTTGGCCTGTGTTGGGTTTGTCTTGGTTTTCTTAACCCTAGCTGGCTTGTTCGTTGCGGACCAGTTCCAATTTGAATACATTCATAACCACTCGGCAAAAGAAAATCCATTTGCCTACAAGATAGCCAGTGTGTGGACAGCCCAGCAGGGATCATTCCTTTTGTGGGCAGTTTTCAGTAGCATTTTTGGTTGGATCACGGTAGCCAAGTCAAAACAATACGAACGTTGGTATACGGCTGCATTTGCCATTTTTCTTGGCGTACTTGCCGGAATCCTCGCTTACGAGACCCCTTTTAATGTCTTCAAGGACCTAATACAAAATGGAAAAACGTTGCTTCCACCCGATGGTGGAGGAATGGTTCCTGGGCTCCAAAACTACTGGGTCGTCATTCACCCTCCCATCATCTTTCTCGGGTTTGCAAGCTTAACCGTTCCGTTTGCTTATGGCATTGCGGCGATGCTAACTGGAGACTCCAATGATTGGATAAAGCTGGCCAGAGCGCCGATACTTTTCGGTGTGAGTGTCCTCGGGCTCGGTATTTCGCTGGGCGGACTTTGGGCATATGAGACTCAAGGTTGGGGCGGCTTCTGGGGATGGGATCCAGTTGAAAATGTTTCCCTCGTGCCTTGGCTGTTCTTAGTTGCCCTCGCTCACGGCGTGATTGTCCAGAATGTGCGAAAGACGTGGGTCTCGGCAAATTTGCTTTTGTCTGGGCTTCCCTTTATTGCGTTCTTGTACGGCACTTTCTTAACTCGAAGTGGATTGCTAGACAAGGTCTCTGTACATTCATTCGCCTCAATGGACAAGAACGCTCTGATTGTTCTGCGCATTTTTGTCTATGCAGTGGTGATCGGTTTTGCCCTCCTCTATTTCCTGAAAGGATTCAAGATGGGCAAAGACACGGCGAATCCCGAAGGGGAAAAGGTCGGCTTCAACCGCGAAAGCTTCTATGTTTTG
The DNA here is from genome assembly GCA_037141835.1 of Armatimonadota bacterium. Classification (GTDB taxonomy): domain Bacteria; phylum Armatimonadota; class Fimbriimonadia; order Fimbriimonadales; family Fimbriimonadaceae; genus Fimbriimonas. The sequence goes on from JBAXBU010000092.1 coordinate 5,695, forward strand.
GGAATGCTGAGCCTTTGTTTGATGGCATTTGTGATTGCGTTGGGTATGTCGTGGCCAGTCATTACTGCCATGCGAGGCGGACAAGGATCAGCGGTAGACGGCGGGGTTTATCATAAGGCCGTTGTTTGGTTCTTTTTCGCGGTGATGATTGGTATGGCGGTTGGACCGTTTGTCTCTTGGAAGCGCGATAACCTCAAAAACATTTTTGTTCGCTTTGTCACAATGTTTAGCCTTGCCATGGCTTCAGCTGGCTTGTTTTTGTTGGTGCCCAAATATACGGCATTTGGTGTTCACATTGAACCAGGTTCAACGGTGAATGGGCTTTTGAAGGGAAGTACTATTCCTCTGCAAGGTGCGATTGCGATCCTTCTGACTTTCTGCTTTTTCGCTGCGTATACAAACTTCTGGCGTGCAGTTGAACTTTCAAAACGATCTAAGCTCGGTGTCGGCCCATTTGTCGCTCACTTAGGAATAGCAATTCTTCTTGGAGGACTCATTATTTCAAAGGGTCTTGAGCGCGAAGAGCAAACACTTGTTTCTGCAGGGGAACCTGGAACTGCCCTCGGAAACAAGATTGAGTTCAAGTCTTGGGATGTCGAGAAGATGACTGACCGAAGCAATGTGGTCAGGTTTACGGTTACCGAACCAGATAACTCGACTCACGAGATTTCGCCAAATATGTATTTCCATGGTTCAAATCAGGCTCAGTCCTGGCCATTTATTGAGCGAACTGCTGGCCATGATACTTACTACTTTATGAGCAAACCAGAGGTTGAAATCTGGTCAAAGCCGATGGATCTTAAGCCTGGTGAAACCAAAACCATCGATGACATTACGATCAAATATGTTGAAATGACGCGAAAGGGCGAGCCAGGCCAGCCAGGAACCCAGTTCGGGGCAAAGCTTCAAGTGACTTACGTCAACAAGAAAACGGGTGAAAGCCAAAGCTACCTCGTTAATCCGACGCTCACGATGTCGGGCAACGGTCTCGAGCCGTCCTTCGAAATGGTTGGTAATTTGTTCCGGGTTGGCCTTTTGCCAACCATGGATGTTGCGACAAAACAATTCACCGTACAGGCGTACTTCAAAGCACCGGTCTTCCCGTTTCATGTGTTTTACAAGCCGCTAACGTGTTTAGTTTATATCGGCACGGCGATCTTTACGCTTGGTGGATTCATCGCCGCCTTTTACCGAAGAATGATTAGAAAGGCACCGGAGGGTGACTTTGTGACGAATTCTGCCAAAATAGAAAGTAAGAAATAAAATGCGTCTTTCGCAACTGCTCAAAGCAAAGCTTCATCACGCCCGGATTACCTATTGTAATCCTGATTACGTCGGATCAATTGAAATTGGTCATGAATTGATGGAAGCGGTTGGAATTCAAGATGGAGAGCTTGTCCATATTTGGGAAGTTGACGGCAAATCCCGTATTCAGACTTATGCTTTTTCTGGTCCACGAGGCACAATAGGGATCAACGGCGGTGCAGCTCACTTCTTTACCGCCGGTGAGCGAGTCATAATTGCTGCATTCGATCTATCCGACGAGCCAATCACGCCAAAGGTCGTGCTTCTTGGGGAGCACAACGAGATCATCAAAGATATGACTCCTTTTAGCGTCTTAGGCTAGGTTTCACTTGGGCCAAAGTACCTTCTACGTGTTAGACTTACACTGCCTTTGGTGAATCGATGCTATTTAAAACTGCCAGTTTATTCTTGGCCCTCAGTTTCATGATTGGGGCATTCGCGACGGGCATATTCGGTTTTTTCCTAATGTTCATTAGTTTTGGCGAAAGACAAGCAATCATGAAGGGTGTCCCCGAAGGGATCATCTGGCTTGTGATTGGATTCGGTAGCTTGGAATTGTGTGCCATCTTTAGTCTTCCTATTGGGCAATTCCTAAAGAAGTCAACCGAATATATTGTGACCCCCAAAACCCGATGAATGAACTGATAGAACCGGGAGAGTTAAAGCTTCCGGTGTTGCACATGGAAGAGTATCCGCGGGTTGTCGAAGAGCAGGCAATGCTCCTGAAAGTTCAATATGCCAGCACAACGGATCCTATATTGCCTAATTACTACCTTGATAGCAATGGCGATTGGTTTATAGGTGTCTATTCAAAGGTATCTGCCAGGGTTAATCCCATCCTTCGAATGCTGGGCTACTCTGACGTAGTCAAGGTCGATATGAAGTTTGAAAAGCTAAGCGAGCCACCGGTAAGTGCAAAGAAACTTGACAGATATTTCCTCGACGCAGCCGATGTAGTTAGTTACCAGAAAGGAACCGGCTATTCGTGGGGATCGAAGGAATATACAAAACTGGTCCGAGCCGAATATAAAACGTGCGTCACTTCGGCGGACAAAATTCAGTGGCTCATCAAATACAAACTAAGGATGACTGTCTGGGGAAAGTACTGAACTTCGAGCCACTAATGTTCACCGAGAATGTCGCGAAAGTCTGGTTCTTGCTTCAGTAACGAAAGGACATGTTGAAAGCACTCATCGTTGGTTTGGAGTCTATTGGTGAAGGTCAAGATTTGCTTAAACGACCTCACCTTTTCGAAAAGGAGCTGCCATTCTCGATCAAGGCCAGTATCACCTTCGTCTTCTCCGGAGACGCATGAGTGCATCATGTATTGGATTCCTTTCCAATGAATGGTTGCCGCCCAACCGACTTCTTCGGTTGCAATGCCGGAGATCTTGAAATCAGGAGTAACGTGCTGACCAAGCCACCGGAAAATTGATTCTCCGTGGCTTGGGGTGTCAAAGTCGTTGTTCCTAGGTTCTTGATTAACGTCAAATTTTGCCGTTCGAAAGGTAATTCTTTTTGGCATGAATTTAACTTTAGCTTATCGATTCGCTTTTAGGAATTTCATCAGTTCCGCCCAACTCTTGGTGTCGGCGTTGGCGTCATACTTTGCACCATCGACTTTGAAGCCCATGTCTTTCACGGTAAACGCGTGAACTGCACCACCATAGCTGACGAATCGAAAGGTCTTTGCTGTGCCAAGCATTTCCTTCTTGCAAGCTTCAACATCGGCGGCCGGAACGAATGGATCGACTTTACCGTGAAGGACGAGAACATTCGTATTGATGTCTTTTGGTGACTCGGTGCTAAGGCTCTTTAGTCCACCGTGGAACGAAACCACACCAGCCGCTCCCATGTTTCGACGCGCTACCTCGAGGACGCCGGTTCCGCCGAAACAATATCCAATGTAAAACTTCTTGCCCTTGGTTGGAAAAGCATTTACGCCATCCCCGATGCGCTTCATGTAAAGGGCTGGATCAGCATAGTACTTGCCGGATTCGCCTGAACACCCTTTCACGTCGTGCGGTCGGACTCCTTTGCAATAGATGTCAATTGCGAATGCGTTGTAGCCAGCCGCTGCGAGTTTTTCGACGACCTCTTGTTCATGAGCATCGACCCCGTTCCAATCTTGGATAACGTACACCACAGGGGCATTGGCTTTCGAATTCGATGCCTTTGCACCATAACCAACAAAGTGGTCGCCGCCTACGGTGTATTCGATATTTTTGCCGAGCGGAGCGGAGAGAAGGATGGACGCAATTGCCGTGATCATGGGTTCATTTTACCAAGAGCCGCGATGCCCGGCAGTTCTTTTCCTTCCAAGAATTCGAGGGATGCACCGCCGCCGGTTGATACATGGCTCATGCTCTCGGCATAGCCAAACTTTTCGACCGCCGCTGCGCTATCGCCGCCGCCTACGATCGTCAAGCCAGTGGACTCTGCCATTGCAAAAGCAACGGCTTTGGTACCGTTGGCGAAGGCGTCCATTTCGAAAACACCCATGGGTCCATTCCAGATTACGGTCCCGGCTTCTAGAATAACAGCAGTGAACAATCCGGCGGAATGAGGGCCGATGTCAAGGCCTATTTGGTCTGCCGGCATCTGGTCAACGTTCACCGTGGTAGCGGGTGAGTCAGGCTTAAACTCGCTCGCCACGACGACGTCCGTAGGAAGCAATATCTTTGTTGGATGGTCTCGAAGGAGGCCGGCTGCGTACTCGACACTTTCTGCATCAAGCAATGATTTGCCAATTTCGTGCCCTTGTGCTTTCAGGAATGTGAAAACCATTCCTCCGCCAATCAATAGTCGGTCCACTTTTGGCAACATGTTGTCGATCAGCGCGATCTTATCGTGAACTTTTGAACCACCCATCACGGCAACCAACGGTCGCTTTGGATTGTTGACGGCTTTGCCAAGGAATTCGATCTCTTTGTCGATAAGGAATCCTGCCGCACTTGGCAAGTAGTCGGCGACTCCTGCGGTGGAGGCATGAGCGCGGTGAGCGGTACCGAAAGCGTCGTTCACATAAAAGTCTGCAAGGGATGCGAGCTGTTTAGCGAAAGCTGGGTCATTCTTCTCTTCTTCAGGGTGGAATCTTACGTTCTCTAGGAGGATAACATCGCCTGCTTTCAAGGCCTTGCACGCTTCGGTCACTTCTGGTCCAATGCAGTCGGGAAGAAGGGCAACGTTTTTATAGAGAAGGGAAGAGAGCTGGTTGGCAACTGGTCTTAGGGAAAATTCGGGGGTTGCACCGCCCTTAGGTCGACCAAGGTGGCTGCACAAAATTACGGCAGCACCATGTTTGAGTAAGTAATCGATGGTCGGGACTGCCTCGCTGATCCGGCGGTCGTCGGTAATCTTTCCGTCCTCTAGCGGGACATTAAAGTCACATCGAACAAGGACCTTTTTTCCGGTGAAATCAAAGTCACGAATGCTGGGCGTCGCCATTCGGTGAGTTTACCGGTGGAAGTAGCAATGGGGATTGTCCTAGGTTTCGAACTATTGGCCTTGTGAGCAATATTTGACTGTGATGAGACGAGAAGATTCTGTCGGTTCGAGTGGACTACTGACAAAAAAAAGCCCATCCGAATCTCGGATGGGCTTTCTTGTGTTTGACGTTGAGTCTTACTTGATTTCGACTTTTCCGCCAGCTTCTTCAACTGACTTCTTGATTGCTTCCGCATCGTCCTTGCTAACGCCTTGCTTGAGTGGCTGTGGAGCGCCATCAACGAGGTCCTTAGCTTCTTTGAGACCGAGGCCGGTGAGTTCTCGAACGACCTTGATAACTTGGAGCTTAGCGTCGCCCGCTGCAGTGAGGACTACATCGAAGCTAGTCTTCTCTTCAACTTCTGCTGCTGCGCCAGCTGCAGGTGCTGCCATCATCATTCCCATCGCAGGAGCTGCGGCGGTTACGCCGAACTTGTCTTCGAGGGCTGTTTTGAGCTCACTGAGCTCGATTGCCGTGAGAGCGCCGATAGAGTCGACGATCTTTTCAATTGTGCTTGCCATTTCTTTTCTCTTGTTTTTCTAAAATTGTCAGGGAATCCTTTCGGGATTCATAGGGACTGCTCTTAAGCGGCCTTTTCTCCGTTTGCCTTGTCAGCAACCGCACCAATCGTACGGATAGGCTCCGCGTAGATTGCTTCGATTGTCGAGATAAGGGTTGAGAGAGGAGCAGCAATAGTGCCGATAACCTGCGAAAGGAGAACATCTCGCGGTGGTAGCTTAGAAAGCGTATCGACTTCTTGTGCTGAAAGTGCCTTGCCGCCAAAGTAGCCGCCTTTTACGACGAGCTTCTTACTGGTTTTGGCGAAATCAAGCAGTGCCTTGGCGCAACCTGCTTCGTCGTTGTAGACGAAAGCATATGCCGTTGTGCCGTTATGGAACTCTGCGGGTAGCGCGTTGATATCGTCGCCTGCCGATAGTCTAAAGAGCGTATTTTTGAGAACATGGATCTCAGCACCTTTCGAACGAAGTGTGCTTCGAAGTCCTTGCATCTCTTTTACGGATAGACCACGATAGTCGGCGAAAATCACGCCTGCTGCTTCGGAGTACCACCCCTTAGCCTGCTCGATTACTTGTGCCTTTTCTGCTGTGGGCATAAATTACTTGCACCTAATCTCAGTCGGAACAAGAGGCGGGAACGCGCAGAAGGTTGTGGCGATGCGCCACAGGCAAATTCCGGGATCCGGAATCGGCTTTCTACCCCTCGGCTGGCGTCTTGACTGGGTCAAGACATTATGTTTCCACCTGCTGTCTTCAGAGAACGAAAACTATTGTACCACAGGATCAGAGATCAGAGATCAGAGAGCTGAGTGCTGAGTGCTGAGAGCTGAGAGCTGAGAGCTGAGAGCTGAGAGCTGAGAGCTGAGAGCTGA
>JBAXBU010000093.1:0-11731 GCA_037141835.1 Armatimonadota bacterium
GCTTCTATCCTTACCACAGCATCGCCGATGTATGGGCTGACGGAATCCCGCGAGTCCTTCGCTCCTTGGATCCCGTTTACATGGCGAGAGACCGATACCTTCGCGATGCATTCGCCCGGGGCCCAATTGCCCTCAACGTTGATACTAACGTCATCAGCACTCACAATGCATGGCAATCACTCAAATCAGTATTGGCCGCATCACCCGTAACATACGATAGCATCCAGTGCATCAGCCACTCAATGAAAGAATTCATGCTGAGAGTCTTCGAAGTTCTTGGAGTTACCGAGCCACCACTGCGCTTGGACGTCATTCCTCGACCCGTTTACCTCGATAAGTTTCGTCCGCCGACAAGTGATGAAAAAATGGATGCGAGAAAACAACTTGGAATTCCCCAGGATGCAAACGTGGCGATTTACCACTCTCGGGTTGGCCCCCACACTAAAGCCGATATTTATCCGCTCATTCAATCCTTTCGCGAGTGTTCTAGTCCCAACGATTGGCTCGTCATTGGTGGTCCACCAAGTATTAAGACGGCCTATGAAAGTGTTGAAGGCTGGCTGCGTGAAGCTAAAGTCGAAAGCCGATGCCGATTAATCGGGTCATGTGCCCACGAAGAAGTTCCCCAGCGGCTATGGGCAGCTGACTTTTTCGTCCTACCGTGTGATAACCCCACCGAAGGACTAGGAATTGCTCCGATAGAAGCGTTAGCGTGCGGGCTGCCAGCTCTCGTCTCGGATTGGGACGGAATGCGCGAAGCTGTTCGCGAAGGCGTGAACGGGATGTTTATCCCGACCCACTGGTTCCCAGGTTCAAGCCGGATCGGAGCTTTTAGTCCCATCACTGGTTTCTCCATTGAAAGCATGCTTCTTGCTCAATGCATCGTTTTAGATCAACAGGGGCTCACTACCAAATTAGACCGTCTGTTTCATGACGCAGACCTCAGAAAGAAACTGAGTCAAGGCGCCGTAGAAACGGCAAAGGATTACACAACCACTATCATTAATCAACGTGTTTTCACGACGTTTCAATCCCAATTGGCAGAAGCTGCCAAGGAAACCGACACCGACCGCGCAGTGCGTCGCCATAATGCTAACCAGCTCATGATGCCAACGGATTTCGAACGATTGTTGCCACCGTTAGGATCGAGAACTGTCCAAGATTCGGACATGATAGAACTTACCGAAACCGGAAATTTGCTCCTTTCTGGCAAGACGGAAATGGCAGTCTATGAAGAAGTTTCCATGCTCGCACGACCGCAAGATATTCTCGAAATTTTGAGCATTGTACGCACTGGTCCCAAGTCCATTGGGCAAATAATCGAAGCCTTAGGACCCCGTAAATTTACGGATGGATACTATGTCCTAGCATTTCTAACTAAGAGGAACATTGTCAGGTTGACGGAGAAGTTAATAAACGGTTAAACTAATGGTTCGCGATAGCGTTGGAAATCATGAAACTCTCTACAATCCTAACACCACTCGGCATTCTTGTTGCAGTCAGCGCACAAGCCCAATCTTCACCATGGACTCTTCGAGCTGGATTCAGCGGACTTGCAAACAACAATTCTGTCAACAACCTCAAGTTCGAAGGTTTCACTGCTGGACTTGGTTACGACCTTTCCCACTTCCGAAAGGGTCTTAGCTTGGACATCAACTTCGACACCCACTCCAACTTTCCGAACAAGCTCGAGTCAACTTCAGGAATGTTCGTTTACCGCGCACCACTTTCGGCTGGTCAAGATGCTGGAAACCAAAACTACTTTGGTTTTGGATTTGGTGTCATGAACAACCGTCTCACTTCTTCTGCCAGCAGTTCTACTTTCAGCACGACCAAGACTGTTGGCGGCGCCACATTCTTGCTCGGTGTAAACGTCAATTCTTCTTCATCATTGGAATTGGTTCTTCGAGTTAGCCCAAGCATCCAAGGTGTTGTACCAAACACTGTTGGCCTCGTTTACTCAAAGCACTTCTAAACAGAGCTTAACCAGCTAGAAAGTTCCTTTCTAGCCAAAATGTCCCTCGACCACTCGAGGGACTTTTTTTGTCTTGCATCACTTCCGCAAGATCTCTTGGGTCGCACTTATCTTCTTTCCCCTCCCCCTTTTCGCGTCGCACGCCGCAGACTGTGAACTAGAACTTATAAGCTAAAAGGGGGGAGGGTAGGGTGGGGGGATTAAATTCAATCTATCACTTCCTCAGGATCTCTAAAATATGCTCCTGATGAGTTTCGATCCTAGCCAGCCGTTCTGACAATCCTTCCATTGACTGCAATTGTTCTTCGTGTCGATTAATCTTTGCCTGAGCCGTCGCGGCATGACCTGCACCCAAGACCAGGGCCGATAAAAAGAACCATTGCGAAGCGAGCCATTCAAGAAACGGGTTCGATGGCGGCTGAGGAGATGCCATTATGAGGACCCCACCTGTGCCGACCTCAATAAATCGGTCACTTCCGCAGAAGTCACCAAAACATACTTAAACTTCGAACCAATACCCGATGGGTGCGCAATCACTTGCTCCGGAGTGACGCCTAACAGCCGATACAGTACATCCCGAAAACCTGTCCCATCATCATTGTAAAAGTCCGATCCTTGGTTCCACGTCTGGCACGCCAACGAACTCGTCGAACCGCCTTTCGCATCGTGCAAATTGATGCCAAACCAACCAGATTCGACCCCGTGACCGGTTCGATAAATCCGAACGCGACTCGCTTGAACGAACGCCGCCCGACCCTTTGGAGGCGGGGAATTGATACGGTGCTTGCCTGCCCGATAGTCATAAACCCCCGGCAACAGGTGAGCGCGACCAACCACGTCCGAAGTCGGGTCGGTGTTCATTTGCCACGTTCCCTTCAGGGTCCAATCGTACACCACGTACGCGCGGTCGTCAAAAACTCCAGTCCGATTCTCCCCCTCGTTTCCGCGCACGGCGAGAACGGTTATGGTCGCAGGATCCAGGTCCTTAATCTTGTGTCGCAATATTTTGTTGATTTGGTCTTGTGTTAGCATAGTCATGGAGTCTGGGCATCTCACCCAGCAAAAGAAACATGGAGCGCAGGCATCTTGCCTGCAAAAGATATGTGGAGTCTGGGTAGAGGAACGAAGTTCCCCGGGACCCAGGTATAGAAAGCAGCCTGAAATGGGGAGAATTAAGCGATTCGCACATCACATTCGAAGCTAAAATGGGACATATGCTGATCGCCATTGTCGCCACAACGCAACATCTAGCCCTATCAAAGCCTGAGTTCGCACTTGTAAACGCTCTCCAGAGACGCGATGTCCAAATGATCCGAAATTCAATGAATCAGCGAGTCAGTGTTTTCACGATTATTGGTGGCCAGGAAGCGAAGATGAAATCAGAGTTGGACGAATCGTACTTGGTGGCATGCGACACGCTACAAGTCAAAGATGATTCCAAGAGTTTCCAAATAGGACTCGAGCGCCTGTCGAAGATCATTACGCTCAGTATCCAAAAGGGTAAAGCCGAGTCGAAGTATCTTCCTAATAAGGTCAAATCAACCCACAATGACCTGACTCCAAACACCATTCGGGGCTTAGTAAAGGAAGATGACTTTTGGGAACTTCATTACGACATCAAGAAGAATGGCCAGCTGGTTCTGCAACGCATCTGCGAATTCGATCACGCCTCCAAGTTCGTTTGGTAACCATCATGATCATGCTTCAACTTCTAACAATTTCGACAATTACGGCCCAACTGCCGAGTGATAAGCCACTCAAGGGATCAAATCTTGCGATCATGCGCGGCATCAAGCGGATGAACATCGATATGCTCAGACCGTACATTGGTGCACCGGTTCGCCTCCATCACGTATTTAACGTCTACCATGACTATAAAGCAGTGTTTGAAAAACGATTTTCCAAAGCCCAAGGGGAGAGAAACTGGCACGTAGCCATTCACTCTGGCACTATGACCAAAAAGACGAGTCCCGCCTCCGCCCGCAAGATGTTAGGGGAGTTCTCACGAGACATTTCTGGTATCGATGGACCGAATTCTGGCTGGTATCCCCAGGAGTTTAGCTTTCGTGGAAAGAAAGGACTAGCCTCAAAAATCGCATCCGGAGCATTTTACATCTTCGAGTTCCAATCGGGTGTAAAAGGGAAGCCGAAGCTCAGTCGCCTTTGGGACCTCGATCATGCCAAAGGGTGGGAAGAACAGTGGTTCAACCGGGAAGGCGAATAGCTAAAGTTCAGACACAATGACGCCCGCTCCTAGAACATAGTATACGCAAATTGTAGACAAATGTATACTATAAATGCACAAATATAAAAAAAGTTGAAGTTTTTCCCCGGGTGAACCTACGCCTTCAATCATTTCCGCAGCAACACCTCCTCGTGACAACTTTTGCCGGAATACTGGACAAAGGACCAAAAAACAACCTAAATCAAATCGTATCGGGCACCACCGAAGTCCCACTTAAGCCTTTTTCCCTACCCCCTCCCGTAATTCCTCCGCATCCAGCGGATGAACATGCCACCGCCGCTCGTGCTTATAAGTCCCAAACGGGAGTGATGTCTTCATTCGATCCAGCCTTACCCTCAGCGAATCGCGTGAAACTCCAAGCCGAGCCGCCGCCTCATCAATCGTAAGCCACTTGACTAGAACCTTTGTGGATTCCTCCATATCCCGCGCCGTGGTTGGATAAAAGGGGTAGTCCCGAAGATGAGCATCAAGCTCAGCCATAAAATCAGCAACCAAGCCCAATTCGCGCAACCCAACCTGGCACCACTCAATCAAATCTCGTCGGCAGACCTCATATAGTGGAAGTCCTGAGACGATCGCGTAAGCCCGGACCCGGGTGTCCGCCGATGCTCCAGTTGGTGTCGCGTTTTCATAGCCTTTAGGCAGAAATCGATGGGTATTGCCAATTTGTGTCTCCAACCAATACTGGAGCACGTCGTAAGAAGTCAAAGGTTTCTTCATCGTGGTTCCATAGTGGAGGTGAAGGGAAGTTGTTTCCAGGTTACAACCGAGAGGTGAGGACATGGTTCGAACCCAACACCCAATTGGAAGTCGGATATTGGAGGAAGATCGTGGAGCACTAGCTGATGAAATTTCATGCAATAAGTTTACGCAAAAAGCCTAGAAATATATACAAGTAGACGAAAAAAACATTAAAATGATATTGTATGTCAAAACCAGTAGATAGCGAAGCCCTGATTCGGTTTCGAAAAACCCTCTTTATGAAGCAGCACGAAATGGCGACCAAACTTGGTGTGCCCATTACTCGCTATAAAAATTGGGAGTATGGGCACCAACCGCCCGGAGAGATTATCCATAAACTAATTGCGATGGGTTTCGGCAATGACGTTGGTGGACCGACCATTCCCGCCCCGCAGCTTTTGATTCCGGTTCCTTATATCGGTGAGGTCGCCGCATCCTCTGAAGTAGACTGGGTTGATCCGTTCGATTCCGATACTTTCGAATACGTACCACCCGAAATGGGAATGGAAAAGGGACGATTTTCAGCGAAAGTTATCGGAGATTCGATGTACGATCTCCTGGTTCCTGGAGATGTTGTGGTGTTCCAAAGAACTGACATTCCAAAGATTGGACATGTTGTCCTTTTCCGCTCATTCGACAACAAGATCACCATCAAAACTCTCAAACATGACGGCACCAACTACCTGCTCGAAGCGATTAATCAAGTGTACGAAACGGTAGAAGCTAAAGGGTCGATGATCGGCTATCTGGTTGGCATTGTCCGTGAACAGGGAAGTCGAAGGGTAACAGTTTACGATTCAACCGGCATCCGCCAGTAAAAAAATCTAAATTTGAGTTAGATATAACCTCTACCAGGGTCCTATGGCAAAATCGGGTCGCAGGACTTACTTTTTAACGAAAAGGTAAATAGACCAGTGAAAAAGATTTGTCCACCGAAATTGCACTTCTCGTGATCTGAGCAAGACTTCCGTCAAGGGCCAAAAGCTTGTAACTGAAAAATGTCGATAAAAATATATCAAGATTCAATATCAGTCAACCAACAATTATGTTGTGATGAGTCACGTCCCGCCAATATTGAACCCCGACCAAACCCAGTCTTTCGATGATGTTTGCATGAAAGCACTTCAGGTTCTCCACGATAAACTAGATTTCGGGCTTTGGATGATTACGCGAGTTGAGGGACACGATTGGGTGGTTCTCAAATCCAAGGACTTTGACTATGGAGTTCAAGATGGCGATGTGTTTGTTTGGTTAGAGAGCTTTTGCTGCCGTATGATCCGCGGGGAGGGCCCCAACTTTGCTCCTGTATCCAAAAAAGTGACCGCATACGCTCAAGCTGAAATCGGGAAGAAGGTGCCCATTCAAGCTTATATTGGTTTTCCAATGTGGGGAGAAAACGGTGAGTTGTTGGGAACCCTTTGTGCAATTGACCCAAATCCAGTGCCAGAATCCTGGTCCGAATTTGAACCATTTGTTCAACAAATCGCCAATGAACTTGCCGAAGCCTACCGTGCCGACTACCATCAAACAATACAAAACGGACAAGAAAGGCTGTCTAATGCTAAATCGGAAGACCAAGTGGGGGAGCTTCTAGCTCTTGACTGGGAGTCCCTGCTTGAGGCTCACCAGTTGGCTGCCCAGCAGAAAGAGAAACCATATTCGATAATCGTTATTAAAATCGATGCAAGTTTACGAAAGGATCAGGAAGTCGCAGGTCTTTTGCAAACCATTGTTGGCAACGATAACTTTGTGGTTTATCAAGGTGATCACCTGTATGCCATTTTGTTGCAAGACTGTAACACGCCCGGGCTTGAAGGCATCGCTTATCTATTGCGAAGCAGTCTGCTAGAACTTGGAGTGAAGGCACTTATCGGAAACGCAATCCATAACGCATCAATTGACCTGAACGACACCTATGACATTGCTATTGGGAAAATTGTCGGCGAAGAACTTCGCACGCGCGCAGCGCAAGTCAAACTTCGATACCCGCGCCTAATCAAGAGTTTCTTCGCTAACCTTTTAACTCAATTTCGATTACTTAAAGCCGACCAAATTCCAACCCAAGTGGACCAGACAATTCTAAAATCTGGTCCTCAATTTTCTACTCTTCAAGCTCCATCTTCATTGCCCCACCAAAGTCCTTTGCGGCGTACGCTGATTGACCTGGGTGCGCTCCATTCCAAAGAACTCCCACTGGCTTGGTCTTGTAATAGATAACCGCAACCTCATCTTCCTCGTGAAAAGTTGCTTGGAAATCGGACGCAACCATCGCATTTTCAATCAAGTGGGGAACTACGAACTCCGGCTCAGGTGGATAGGGAGGATGTTCAAAGCGGTTACCTGACGGCTTTCCAACATTAAATAGCCAGACACCGCCAGTCATTTCATTGTTCCGAAAATAATATGCAGAAACACACTCTTGATATTCGTCGATGATCACTTCGTCGCCATTATCGGCCGCGAACGTACAGATTCGAGTGTCTATATCCTGATCCTCTGGTTCCATTTGAGCCTAAATTGTATCCTTTACGAGTTTCATCTTGACGGCGTGTCGGCAAAAAATCTTAACTTCGACTTAGCCTTGTCAAGCAGAGAATTTCCTGCAATTAAATAGCAATATCAAACCCAAAAACCTCGCTTCCGGTAGGTAGCCGTGAACCTGGCTGGTAAAGCATTTCCGTGACACTTTGGAAACCGGGACAAAAAGGTATGAGATTTCAAGATGCCCACGCCAACAATTGAAAGGTGTCAAATCGGTTCATCCAAAATTCTGAAACATCAACCCAGAAGTCGTTCGATGACATCTGCGTAGATGCTTTACGTTTGCTCCAAGAGAAAATGAACTTTGGTCTCTGGATGGTCACCAAAGTTGATGGTGACGATTGGATCGTCATGAAGTCAAAAGACAGTGCTTATGGAGTTCAAGATGGCGATGTTTTTGTCTGGATGGAAAGCTTCTGTAGCCAAATGGTCAAAGGACTAGGTCCAACATTTGCGCCCGAATCAGATCGAGTCCTTGCTTATGCGCAGGCCGAGATAGGGCGAAAAATACCGATTCAAGCCTATATGGGCTTCCCTTTGTACCGAGAAAACGGCGAATTATTGGGGACTGTCTGTGCGATAGATAAGTCACCTGTCCCAGTCAAGTGGTCAGAGTACCAAGGCTTTGTTGAAGAAATTGCGGCTGAGCTTTCCGAGGTTTACCGAAAAGAATATAAACATGCAATTTCCACCGCTGAAGAAAGAAGATCGAAAGCCGAAGCACATGACCTGCTGCAAGTGCTACTATCTCACGATTGGGAATCTCTTATTAATGCTCACGAAAAGATTGCCCAAAAAGATCAGATTGCCTATTCAGTTGTTGTCATTAAAGCCGACGTAACCTTGAAAGTTGACAGCGAACTGACTTCAGCACTTCATCGAACAATCGGCAGAGAAAATTTTGTCGTCTATCATGGCAAAGGTCTCTTTTCGATGCTCATTGCCAACTGTAATGCCCCAAAACTAGATGCTTACGTAAACCTGATTAGAAGCGCATTTGATGGGCTTAATGTAACCTACACGATGGGTTACGCAACCCGATCCGATGCTCATGGTCTTAGCCATGCATATGACCAGAGCCTTGGGAAAGTACTTGCTCAAGAGTTGCGTCAGCGCGCCGCTTAAGTCTTAACTAGCTTAGCTTTCTAAGGTCAAACCCAATGGTTCATGGTCTTCTCCGCTACAGAATGCGTCTCTAAACCCCATCGCCCATCTCAACGAGCTTCGTTACTTTCGATCCGCGGAATCGAAACAGAGTCGCAGATTCACCTTCGTAATAGGCACTGCTGACCAGCAATTCCATCGTGCCGTCTCCATCGAAGTCAGCAACCGCCTCAATCTTGTTCATGTAGTTCAAGCTCTCCTCGCTCGGATGGTCGAACATCAACGGAATTTCCCCCGCCTTGCCCTTGTCTTCATACCGAAGCAGAACTAAGGAGTAATCGTTCGGCTTCATTCCGCTCATGCCGCCATCGGTGACATTGTCCCGGCTCGAAGCCTGAATAATGACTTCCTGAGTGCCGTTGCCATCGAGGTCGGCCCGAACAATTCGGGTGATCCGCCCCTTAACCAAGATCCCATTCTTTTCGAGAAATCCATTAACTATTTTCTGGTAAGCACTATTCTTATTCGACAACGCCTGTACTCGACGAGGAACAGTAACTCGACCCGAAAACAGCACCCCGTGCCCCTTTTCATAGTCATCGCCAACATCGATGTAACCTGCCAAGTTTGGCTCTCCCTTTATCAATCCTTTGATCGTCGTCGAGCCTAGAATCTGCCCAATCCCAACCCGAGTAAACCGAATCCGTTTAGGGCTGGGCTCCACTGTCTCATGTCTTCGCCAATAGTGATTGCTCAGACTCCCCAAGATGAGCCTGTTGTAGACCAAATAGGAAGGCTGTTTGACTGATAGAGCCACGAGTGCAACGATCGAAACCATAGGGGAACGTTACCCATTTTTTGGCTAACTCGGACTCAGTATTGCAGGGAAAATATGATCAGCTGAATACCACTCACCACTAGGGGCCTCAGCCTAGCTTAACCATCCGTCGAATCAACGCCCGATCATCTGCCGACAAGTCCTCAAGTCGAACCGGCTTGTCCTGCGGACGAGTCTGCTTCTGGTTAATTTCGCCCATCAAACTCCAATTGCGACCCAAGTCCTGAGGCTCTTTAACCGAGTGGTCATACCGCGTGAAGTCAATCACTTCCTCAGGTGTTCCCTTCTGCCAATCTCGCAATAGGGCAAGCCTGAATTTCGTGTTCATAAACCAACGAATCTCCAGATTCGAGTCACTGCAGCCAACACCGGTTCCACGTTGCACAAACCGATAGTTCAAGCGAGAATTGTCGCGATATTGCTTTCGAAAATCGTTGCCAAAATTGCCTTGCGTGATGCACTCAGCATTTGGCCATCGGCTCCGAATCCCTTCAAGCCACTTGGTCAAGACTTGTAAATTCTTCACTTGCGGCACAAGCGAGATTTCCCAACAATTCGTGACCCAAGCCCAATTGTTGAGCGAGTAACCAGTGTCGAAATTCGCCGCAGTGCACGCAAGCATTTGCTCAAGTCCCTTGTCGGGTCCATACCACCCAATCGTCTCGATCGGACCAACACCAAGACGACTGTTGTAACTTTTCTCCTTGCCAGTCGAATCCTTGTATTTTCCTACGCCGAGCCTACGAGCAGAGATGTAGTCCATGCTCCAACCGTCCAAGCAGACGCAATCAACCATATCCTTTCTGGACTGAGCTGGTTTGCAAAAATGCTCAGTTGAAGGATAGTAAGGATAGCTAGGCGATCCGTCACCATCACCGTTATCAATGCCAAATTGGCTAAAAATGATGCCTTGGCAAACGTGGATTCCTTCTTGTTCGGAAAGGTACTTCTGATTGTCTGACGAAAGAAACCCGGCGACCAAGCTCTTCGGGCGATAGCCTTTGCCCATAAATTCCGGGAGTTTCGCCAAAGCCTCGTGGATGTCTCGGTTCACTTGCTCCCGAGAGTTATACATGTTCGCAAAGAAAGCCCCTGGAATGAAGGTTACATCGTCACCATATTTGTCGTGAAACTCGCGAACCAATCGCCGCGCTGTTACATAGTTTGGTCGCTGATCGTGCAGGGCTTGCCAACTCAAGGCCCACGTCATTGCAGCGCCGGGCCAACCTTGAGCAAATGCATCGCGCAGGGCCATTATGTTTTCCGGAGTGTGGCGATCGTACTCGTCAAACCCCTCGTTCTGGGTGCGAGTCACTTCGATTTGATTGACTCGAATAACAGAATTGAAGGTAAGAATCCTACGCTTGTCAAGGGGTCTTGGCGCCAACTCGGAAAGGTCAAAACCTAGGTTTGGTAGACCGCCCCCCATCGCCATGCCTGCCGCAGTTAAGCCAGCTTGCTTCATCAGTGATCGTCGCGATAACATTGGTTCTGGCAGTCTACCGTGGGTAGCAGTTGCTCACCGTTCGCTTGGAAACAGGTAAAACCAAGCTTCGGCGGCCCCCCATGAAACGAACCTTTACCTTCCTCGCATTGCTCCTGACGTGCCTAGGTTCAAGCACCGCCCAAAACACCAAACCTAACCCCAAAACGACCAAACCCAACATCCTTTTCATCCTCACCGATGACCTCGGCTACGGCGACCTTAGCTGCTACAACACCGAATCCAAGGTCAGCACTCCAAACGTCAATCGACTCGCCAGCGAAGGCATGCGGTTCACCGACGCTCATTCACCATCCACCGTCTGCACTCCCAGTCGATATAGCTTGCTCACCGGAAGAATGGCGTTCCGAATCCCATACCGCAGCGTCTTTGAAGGCGTTGGCGGACCCTGCCTCATCAAAGAAGACCAGCTGACCCTCCCCCAAATGCTTCGCGATCAAGGCTACACCACCGCGATGAACGGAAAGTGGCATGTCGGCTTAACTTTCTTTGACAAGGAAGGTAACCACATCACCAAGGGCGGGGTCGAGGGCGTCAAAATGATCGACTATTCGCGCGCAATTCCCGATGCCCCAATCCATCGTGGGTTCGACCAATTCTTCGGCACTGCTTGTTGCCCCGGCACCGACTATCTTTATGCGTTCATCGACGGCGACCGGATTCCGGTGCCACCAACGCAAATGCTGGACAAGTCCAAGCTCCCCAAGCACGCCTACTCCGACGATAACCGCCTAGGGATGATCGCTCCAAACTACGATATCGAAGAAGTCGACATGGTCTTCC
>JBAXBU010000094.1:0-11370 GCA_037141835.1 Armatimonadota bacterium
GTGCTTGCTAGCGCAACTGTTCGAACAATTCCATCACCAAGGTGCTGAGCAACTTCGCATGTGATGTTAATGTTTCGGGCGGGGTCCTTGATCTCAATTGCGTTATATATCGCAGGGAGTTCGTCGGACGAAAAACGGCAGTCCACTACAGGACCCAAAATCTGAATAGTTTTTCCGGTGCCAGGCATTCGGTGTGTGTTTCCTTGTCAAAAGAGACAAATTTGGCGGTCTCATGAAAAAGATCACGGATTGCGCCAGGCAAAATTATACCCCCGAGGAATCTTTTTGTGGCGTCAACTCGTACCAAGATTTGTGACCACATACAAAATTTTGTGGATAAAGAAAGATAGGGGACTGGAACATGCCGACGAACTCATGCACAGGGTTGAAGGAATCCTGAATGAGAATGCGGCGGAAGGAATGGAGCTTGACAAATTAATGCCAAGCATGAACCCCGTTTCGAACGATCTTCTTGGCGTCTTTCTCGTGCTCAAGAAAGCCTAAGCATGCTTTTGAGAGAACAAAAATGACTCCCGTTTTGGGGGCCGATGGGCAGTTTTGTGCATTTTAGTCAATCGTTTGCCGTTTGCCGTCTTCTCCCGCTTCTGTCGGCACGGCGACATCCCGGAAGGCTCCGCCGAATCGGGACCTCGCTTCTCCCGCTTCTTGGCTACCAGCTAACACCTTCTTCATGTATCCTTATATTAGTTGCTGCCAGAAAACTTTACGTCGAAGCTAGGAGCCTGGGACCCGGTCAAGGGTTGGGTGCCCATGACTTACAAGGACTGTTTCGTTAAACAGTCAATATCTGGCGTTAATCGAATCCTCATCGCTAATAACAGCAGCTCTATCGACCTTCTCAACGATCTCCTCGTCTTCTATCCCGAACCGTACCGTTTGGCTTACCTGCTGGTAACCCCGCCCGAGGGCTTCCAACCGATGAAGTATGAAGTTGAAGGCCTCTCCGCCAGCCAAGTGAATCAATTCCTCAATCAATACCGGGCCTTTCTCGAAGGCGATGCAAGGCACCACATCTGGATTCACTCGGCCAGCCGCGGCACTCTCATTTGCGACGAGCACGATTGGATTTACAGCTACGGATCGCAAGAGCCGATCGAAGCCTATTTGATCTCTCGAGGGTTTGAACTTGAAATGCCCGAGATTCCCTTCCCACATCTTCACAATGAGTCGTCTTCCAATGACCCCGTTATGAAGCAACTATTGAGTCACTTCGATTGGAAAGCCCAACCTGTCTCGAATCTCGGTTGAGTGACCTCATTTCGATGAACTTTTTTGTTCAAAACCAGCCTTTTCACGCTTGAATCCAATTTAGGGTCTTACAACTATCGGCTGCAATAGTTTAGAATGATAGTGAGTTTGATTTCTCAAATGGAGAAGTCGATTCGGGCAACATTACTTATGAAGAGACTTCTTATTCTGGGAGGGATACTTGCACTTCCATTTTCAGGCTTTGCGACAGTTTTATTTGACCAATCGTCGAATATTGAACCAGACGGCTTCTTTAGCGATGCAATTTCAACCAACGGCAGCCAATTCTATGGCCAGGCCATTGGCGATGATTTTACCATTGCAAGCAACTCGGTCATCAATTCCATAACCTTTTGGGGTGAAAGTGAAAATTTCCTTTTTGACGACATGACCAATATGGCTTCCTTTGACATCCAGATCATGGATTCTACGTTCAATACGGTTGCAACTTGGACCGTTAGTACCGCGAGCCTTTCACCAACCTTAACAGGTCAATTTGGCACATTCTCGGGCAACTCAGGATTTGTTTACACCGCGACCGTTAACCAGGCTATTGCCGCCGGATCCTACGTTCTTCACATCGGTTCGACCCTTATTGCCCCCAACGATGACGCATGGGTATGGAGCCAAGCTACGGGCAACGACGACTTGAAAGTCAACTTCATGGCTGGCAACGGTTGGGAAGATTTACCGGCAAACGGTGACAACGCTTTCCGAATCGAAGGAACCGTAGACCCAGTTCCAGAACCAGCTTCATTTGCGGTACTTGGCTTCGGCGCTCTTGCGCTTCTTCGACGACGCAAGAAGTAAGCGACCGCGAATAGACTAGGTAAGAGACCTCTCGATTTTTCGAGGGGTCTTTTTGTATTTGGTCGCTATGTGTACCCGTCGCCTGTTTTGCCAAACGAGACTTCGAGATCGAGTGACTGGTTTTGAAACGTTGCTTCCTCGTTCACGTGATTATCTATTTAGTTGTCAAAGAGCTTTAGGTGCTTTAGATTGCTGGAAATTCGAGTTTTGGTAAAGAATTGAACCTATTTGAAGAAGCTGTCAGCTAACAGATTTCAGCCAGAAGAGAAGGGTTGCAGAGGGTAGGGCGAGATGTTGAGGATTCGCCTGACTATAAAGAAGGGTCGCTCTCAAAGCAAGTTCTGTTCGTGATTTGGTGGGAGCGACCGTGGACTTTGTCAAAAACGGACTTGCACCCAGGCTTACGCTTCGCAACGCGAAGCTCCGTGCCGCCACTTTGGGGCTGTTGTTAGGTTTATGAAGGTCATGGATTCAAGGTTAAGGGCTGGCTGGTCTTTTCGTGAAATTGGAAAGTTTTGAGTCTGGAAACGGGAAAAGTGTAAAAAATGTAGCACGAGGGGAGACGAGCTTTTAGCGGCAAGATCCTAGCTTCAAGCAAGAAAGGAGTTGAATTAAGATTCGAAGAGGAGTGAGGGCAGAATAGCAGTCAAATATTGTCATGTTTTGTAAAGAATTGAACCTAAATTCTGGAATGGAAAAAATATGTAGCTCCATTGGACAGGGCTCAAAGCTCAGGGCACATGGCTCAAAATGTGTCCGGAACGTACCAAAGGAACCCCCATCCCTGCCAAAGATCAAGGGGAAGGGAAACTTGGTTTGGTAAAGATTTGAGTCTGCATTCTTATTTTTCTCAAAAAGTTTCAGTTTAGTGAAGGGCCCTGGGGAAAGTAGTGCGGGACAAGGTGCTTGAACAAAAACTATAAAATTTTTCATTTTGTAGTCCTCGGTTGAAGAATCTGCCAGCCGTCAGCCGAACGGGCAGAGTTGCGGAGAGCGGGAATGGCTCTAGTGATTGGGAATTCTTTGCCTTAGGACGAAAAGCCGGATTTTCTAAGCACATATCTTATTATACGCTTTTAGTCTAAATTTGTTCAATTGATTGACGAGTTTTTTTGGGAAAAAGCTGAAGATTTGGCAGAGTTTAGGACCTCGCATAGGGGAGTGAAGGCAAGGTTTTCAAGACGGGATTGTTGGGTTGACGCGGGTGATTGCTCTGCTTGAGAAGAGGGAGAGCGTTTCGAGGTGGGAGAGTAATAAGTACGGCTAGGAGTGTTTCGAAACTTGCGTTTGAACTTTCCTGCTGGCTTCATGAGGGTGTTTTTGCCTAAACCATTGGGTTTTGGTTGCTCAAAAGCTGTCCCGGCGTAAGCTCGCAGCTCCTTCGTCGCAGATGGTCGCTTAAACCGGCCACCCCTGATTAACCGTTTTTAACATGCCGACAAAGTGACTCGCCGTCTTTTCCTGCATATCCTCGGAGCTTCGCACATTGTCGTATATCGGCTGCTTCGCAGCTCTAGGTCACACTAGATTATCCAGCCGACACCGTGGCTCGCCGATTTGAAAGTAGTTCAATGTAGATTGATACTTGCAAGATTCGTAAAGGAGTGACGACGTATTCGGAGCAACATATCGAGTCTTGGCGGGAACCGAGGGTCAAAGAGGTTCAAAAGAGGTATTGGGAATGCGTTCGCTTTTCCTGCTTCCTCTTTCGCCTGCGGCTTCAGCGCACAGGTCAAGCCCGCAGCTTTGTCCTCCTCTGCTTGTATCGCGCTTCCGCCTTTGTGCACTCTTCTTCGTCAATTCTCCTTCGGCAATTCTCCTTCGTCAAGGCACTACGTTGGACAGGAGCACTCCGGCGGACAGGAGCACTTCGTTCAACGCAGGGGTTGGTCTGGTCGCTTCGCGCCTCAAGTGCCACGCCAAGTGCTTTCTATCTAAGAACTTTAGCCCTACCCACGAAGTGGCTCGCCACAGGTTGCCTCTTATAATTTGATGACCAATCGCTTATTGAAAATCAACCAGCCAAAACGATTGATCGGTTTCCTTCTTAAACAGCACAAACCGCTCATTCGAACTATGAGCAATCCAAGAGTATGGACCGAGATGTTTAACCGTTTTGCGATCATCAGAAAAGATATCAAGCCCATACCCAGGGATTGACGAACCAAGTTGAGAAGCTTGAAGCATCTTTCCACGCCAATAATGTGGTCCAATCCTTTCGGGGACATTGAATATTTCAGATTTCGAACGAGTCCGCATGTTGTATTCATAGAACCGTGGTTTATCAGATCGCACAATCACCCGTCCATGAACGGGATCGTAGTCCGTAGCATAGGTAGACCCCGTCCACTTTATAGCAAGCTTCGTCGATTTTTCTGTGGCTCTATTAGCACCCTTCGCAATTGTCCTTATGTCGAGAGTAGTTCCCGATGTTGGCGTTTTGGTAAACATGTGGTACTGCATGCCGCCATTTGGCAAAAAGTGGGCAGAAAACCCTAAAAATGCAGCATTCGAAAATGCATCTACCTTCGAGAATACAACTTGGCGGTTTGGTGGCAGTTTCCGCGACTTTGTTTCAATGTCCGCAACGACAACTTCGTGAGTAGACGTACCTTTACTTCCCTTAAAACCTCCCAGGCCAAGCCAATGGTCTGGATCTTTAATATCGGCAAGCTTCGCATCTCGCATTTCTGAATCAGCTACCAAATGCCCCCATTGGCTCATGGTGCCAATAATCCAATCTCTGTAATTTGAAATTTTGGCAATCCTCATTCGCTCCTCCCACATTAATTTGCCGTTAATTAAGCTAATGATTGGGGTTCGAACAAGAGCAGGTTCGAACATCATTGATCCATCTTGAGAAATTTTGCTTCCCAGAAAAATTCCGGACCGAAGTTCGAATTTGATTTCCCGTGCCGTCTTGGCTCCCAAAGGCGCGAGGTCGGTGAGGATTTGATTCTTCCCCGATAACTGGTCTTGTAGTACAACGAATAGAATCTCTAACATTCTTGGTCTCTCCTATCCACCACCCTGTGTCTCGGTGAAACCGATCAAACCAGCAAGTCTTAGATTAACTGGCAACGTACTTCCACTACCATTAGCTAGACTTACGGTTACAAAAGTTGATCCCCCAGATGCAAGGCTCAATGGGGCCGATCCTCCCGCAGCGTTGACGGTGAGTTTACAAGTTGTTTCTATTCCAAAAGAATTAATTGGCTTAACACCCTTTGCCGTAAATACAGATGGCGTCACAATCCTTGCGGCTCCATACCAGGCCTTATCTGTTCCACGAGCGATCATCGATACATCAAAAGGATATGAGTTCCCGTCTCCAGGGTAATTCGACACGAAGAACACATAATTAAGACTAGCCCCGTAACAACCTTTGTTTCCGGGTGAAGTGCCAAACTCATCCGCAGCTCTTTTGCCAAATCCGCTTGTTGACCATTCAGGGCCATTTGGATCCGAGCAAACTGACGTTTCAGAAAAGGGTGGAGGTCCCGCTGAGATTGGCTGAATATTTAGAGCGGCACACTCCAGACTTAATGAACTATATGGCCACCACCCTCGTACGTGCTTAACAAATTCTGGGCCGGTATTTGGATGAACTGGCACTTTTTCATTAAATGGCCAAGCAACGGCATCTCCCCAACTACCATAAGAAGCTGTAAGGGTAGGAGCGACGCAAATTCGAAGCTGCAGATTGCAAGCAGCCGCCGCCGTAATAGAGAATTCTATAACACCAGCCAAGAAACCCAATGCGGCAAGAGTCCCTGACCAAATTGGCACAGCGATAGGTCCCAGAGAGCTATTGGTCGGCGTTATCGCGCCAAGAGTTTCATAGAGTTGTGCTTTGGCTAAACAACGCCCACCTTCAACAATGTTACTGTTGGTATCACCGCGCATACTCGACACTGAAGCCGTTGTACTAGCATCCAAAGAACAATTTACGATAATGTGGGTGTCGGAACTTAGCCGTGACAAATGTGAGAAAAAAATTCTAAAATCTTTCGCAACTGATGCACCCAGCGGAATAGTACATTTGTAAAGGGTATAAGTATCTTGCACTAAAGAATTATGAGGCGCTGCAATCGTTGATTCCGGTCCACTCCAAAGTGGTAGAGTTTCGAAATCAAACAACTGAGGAATTGTTTCAGGCGCATCAGAAACTATAAGTACTCTGCTTCCAACTGTCTGCGGGTTTGTCGGAAGAATATCTAAGCTTGTTGACGAACCTAATGAATTCAAGTAGTCACCTTGATTGCATGGCATACTGTAAGCATAACACCGATTGCCTGAACTTAGTTTCTGAGAAATCAACTTATAGGCTCCTCGCTGTTTAGTGTGGGTTTGGTTTAGAATGTTTGGATGCAACCGTCTGAATTGTTCGCTCTTGGTCTTGGCTTGACTCCTCCTTGGAAGATTGATGATATTGAGTTCATTGATGGTGAGGCTCATATCAAGGTTAACTTTGAGAAGGGAGCGAAGTTTGATGGTCTTCCGGTTCATGATACGTCGGAGAGGGTCTGGCGTCATTTGAACTTCTTCAAGTATCCGTGTTATGTCCATGCCCGTGTGCCCAGAGTGACAGGAGCAGACGGCAAGGTGAGTTCAGTTCAGGTTCCTTGGGCACATCCTGGTAGTGGTTTCACGAGTGAATTTGAAGCGTTTGCTCTTTCGCTCGTAACGAATATGCCAGTCTCACCTGCCTCCCGAATACTCGGAGTGACTGATACTCTTCTTTGGAGGCTTTTGCATAGCTATGTGAAACGCTCCCGAAAGTCTCTCGATATCGGTCAGCCAGTAAGGGTCGGAGTTGATGAGACAGCGGACAGGAGCACTTCGGCGTACAGGACTGCGGACAAGCAGGTTGTCGTTTAAACAGGCAACCTCTATTTAGAAGTTGAGAACTTGTCCAGCCCACACGAGTGGCTCGCCGAGGTTCAAAGAGGTTCAAACGAAGTATTGGGCATAGGTTCGCTATTCCTACCGCAGTTTAGGAGGTATTCCACCAGCGAGACTTGGACAATACAAGACGTTGGAGGAATGAAAACGAATATGAAGTATCTTTAGAGGCATTTAGGATGAGCAGTAACTGGAGAATGTATGAGCGAATTCGAGTCCACAGATGGAAATAGACTTTCACTGGAATTCAAAAATCATCCCGTTTTTAATGAAATTAAGGCATGCGTAGAATTTTACGGGGTGTTATCTGATCTGGTATGGGGATTTGTTTCGCCAACTCGCAACTTGGTTGGCAATCTAGACTCGAGTTTCTTCGACTCCATGGAGGGAACTGTCGAGTCAATAAAGGATGTGTTGCTTGGCGGCAGGTTTGCCGACGCTTACAGTTTGTTGCGTCGATTCATGGACACGACAAGAATGCAGGTTTATGTGATGCATTGTTTAAGGAGTTCCAGGTTGACCGACGACTTTGATGCCTTGGATACAATTGATTCCGATTCTGAAGCTTTTCTCGAACTAGTCGAACGGATTGCTCAAAACTACTATGTTGAGAATGTTGAGAAGTGGCTCACTGGGGATCTGTCCATGAAGGTGTTGAAGCCAAGTCAATTCGGCTCTGCGACTATCGACGAGTTGAACTCCATCCTTGACAAAACCAAGTACCAGCTAGTTCTCGATAGGTGTAATGAGCATTTGCATATGAACTATTACAAGAATTTGCGTTTGAACCATACCAACATTGATAACTCCACGCAACTGACTTTGCTTTCACAGTTTTCTCGAGATTTCCGACACATATATATTTGGCATTTGGCACATGTGTTCACACTTCATCCCGAGTACATGGCTTCAACGGACTATGTTGACGCACTTGATTGCGGGGAGCCCCCCGAAGAAGGGTCCCAAAATTGGGTCGCACCAGTAGTTCAGGAAGTTTTCGACTTGATCATCACTCCTTATTCCCCGGACGTTACAAACTTCATTCGAGAAAACGGCGGAATGGAACTGTGCTAGCGGTATATGCGGATGAAAACACGTAGGCTCGTTCCTCTCTAATCTATGATTAAGAACCTACTCGTCCCAGTGCAAAGGTCCGTTATTATCTCGTTCTCGTTTTGCATCCTTCAAATGCATATCAACTTTTCCTGAATACAAAAGGATATCAGAGTGCTGAGGATTTTCATTGCTAGTGTCAGAAATTCAGAATCTTTCAAAATACTTTCACTTTCATCACACTTTAATCAGTAACTTCAGCATAATGACTTTGATGAAAGTCATACAAAACATTTCTATCTTAGGACTCATGGTAGCGGGGTTTAGCATCGGGTACGCCGACGAAGGAGACCCATTGCCACCAACTGGTTTTCCAATTTGTTGCACAAACATTGCTCAATCAAATTACCCGTGTAAAGACCCAAGCGGCGGAACAGGTTCATGGTCAAAGGCCCAGTGCCTTACGGGATGCGTTAATCATTGCTTGCCCGGCAATCCTCCCAATTTTGAGGACTTTGCTTACTTAGCCTGCAAACAAGGTTGTAACCAGTACTGATGAGAAAGCGAGTAGCCCTAATATCCTTTGGCCTAATCGTAGTCCTAGTTCTAGGTTCAACTTGGTACCTTCGATCACGTCAATTATCGGCGACTGACAAATTGGCAAAGATTGAGAATATCGATCAGAGCACTTTAAAGCAGATTTTCGATACAGGCGATCAACTAGCGAAAAGTAAACCCATAGCGCCAGAGCAGTGGGATTATCTTGTGCTAAGCAGTAATGATCGGAATCCGCAATTACGACAAGAGGCATTTTCAGCCATGAGCGAAGCACGGACAAACTATTATCGCGAGAAGGCTCTACGAGAAATTGAGCGGATGAAGACAGATGTTGATACCGTAAGATGCTTTTACGTCGGACACTTGATTGCACTCAAATCTGAAAAATGGAAAACAGAAGCAGACGTTGCGATGAACGACAAAAGTGAATCGGTTCGCTTGCTCGCAAAGGACGCAGTGACAAATGTGCAATCAACTTGGCTGAGCAGGCTAAGAAAATGAAAAGACTTAGAGGCTTTACTTTGGTTGAGATGCTAGTTGTTTTGGCGATAATTGCCATCCTCTCAGGCATCACCTTTGCGATCATAGTAAAAGTGAAAGGCAGTTCAAAACAGGCAGTTTGTGCATCAAATTTACGCCAAATCGGCAATGCATTAATCCTTTACGCCGGTGATCATGACGACGCGATCCTTGTTGAAGCACATCCGTCAACTGTTGAAATCATCAAACAATCAGGTTCTGTCTATGGCTTGCCATACGATGACATTTTGCTAAGTGCACCGGTTTGGCCAACAGAATTGCTTAAATATGGAACAACAAAAGATATTTTCCATTGTCTACTTGATGTCGGATGGTCTCCACTACAGGCTGGCACGATGAAACCTGATTATCTTGGTTATGGGACGAGTTACATTAACGACCAGTTGGGCGGCCTTATTCATAAGACATTTACAGCCATCCCAAATCCAACTGATACGACCATGGTGATGGATGGACCAACTGCGAGCCATGGAACAGATGGCAGCGCAAACGGCATGTTTGTCAACTGCCTGAGCTATGACACTCATGCTAAGCAGACGACGCGCTTCAACTGCGTTGGCAAGACAACTCCATATCCGGGACAGCCCGGGACTTAAGCTTTGAAATGAAATTGATTTTTAAAATTGCGCTCGCATTCGTGGCTTGTGTCACATTTGGCTTTGTAGCTCGGCGTATCACTCACAGGAATCCGGTTTTGGAGAATTCGGTTCTGATTCCGCGGGAACAGACACTGGCATTTATTTCACACTTTAATGCCAACCAGAATAATAAAATGGTCGTTGAATTCATGGATTTTGAATGTACTCCGTGTCGTTTAGCGCATCCAGACCTCAAAAAATGGCTACTAAGGCATCCCGAAGTTTCTTTCACCTCTGTGCATTTCCCTCTCGATATGCATCCTCACGCGTTGAATGCGGCGATTACTGCCGAGATGACTCGAGCAAAAGGCAAGTTCAATCAGGCGTTTGACGACCTTTACGAAGGAAAAACCAAACTTGATGATAAAAGCCTCGCCGCATATTTGAGAGCTATTGATCCTTCCCTGAACACAGACCGTCACGAACGAGAACTTGCAAAAGTGAGAGTCACCAAGGATATGGAATTCGTCAAGAAGATGAAGGTCAATGCAACACCTACGATTCTCGCGTGGGATGGCTACGCACTCTATTCTATTCACGCAGAGAGCGGCTTGAACTTACTTGAAAAGTAAGACCAACATTCCCCCTCAAATTGCTCGGACGCCCTGATGAGTTACCCTCACCAAATCTGAACTGATCTGCCATCAAACAGAAATTAGTGGTAGCGGTGAACTCGATCGTCCCCAAACACTTCTTCTAACTGAACCTTTCCCACCCTCGATACGTCTAAGTTCCCTTGTCTATGAAGCTCATTGATAATATTCCGTGTTGGGGTGATCCGGTTTTTCCGGAGGCCCTCAAACAACTCGACAACGCTCGAGCCACGGGTGCGGAGCGGTTGGCGCTGATGGCAGACCATCACGTCGGCTATGGCGTCCCTATCGGGGGCGTGGTTGCCTATAGACATCGAATCTCACCCAGTGGTATCGGCTACGACATTGCCTGTGGCAATAAAGCCGTCCGGCTGGATGTGGACGCTATTAAAGTCAAATCCAAGATCAATCCGTACATGGACGAAATCGTGAAGAAGATCTCATTTGGCGTCGGACGTTCAAACGATGAAGAAGTGGACCACGAACTTTTCGATGATGAAGCCTGGAAGATGCCGGTGTTGAAGTCCCGCAAGGACAAAGCAAGGGCGCAGCTAGGAACCGTCGGAAGTGGAAACCACTATGTCGATATTTTTGAAGACGAGCAACACCGGATATGGGTTGGCGTGCACTTTGGTTCACGCGGACTTGGGCACGGTATTGCCGAGCACTTCATGGATCTCGCGAAGGCCCAGAACCAGATTGCCGAAGGCATCACCTGGTTATCGACCGAAAAGGCTGACGGTGAGGACTACCTCGAAGCGATGCGCATTGCGGGCGAATATGCCTATGCGGGTCGCGACTGGGTGTGCGCCAAAGTCGCCAAAATCTTGAGGGGCACAATTGTGGACGAAGTTCACAACCATCACAACTTTGCCTGGAAGGAAACTCACGATGGTCAGGAGTACTGGGTGGTGCGAAAAGGCGCGACTCCGGCGTTTCCTGGTCAACGCGGGTTTGTCGGCGGCTCGATGGGCGACAATAGCGTCATTCTTGAGGGTGTCGAA
>JBAXBU010000095.1:0-11166 GCA_037141835.1 Armatimonadota bacterium
GTTGCCCTAGCAAGCACCGACGGTTTAACCCGAGGCGCTGATGCTGTGGACACTGGCTCACCAATTATGGTGCCGGTTGGCAACGACACCCTTGGACGTGTTTTTAACCTCCTTGGAAAAGCGATTGACAATGGTCCAGAAGCAGACAACGCTCCTCGACTTCCTATCCACCGAAAGCCGCCATCCTTCGAAGAGCAATCAACTAAAGTTGAGCTTCTTCCTACTGGACTCAAAGTTGTTGACCTCCTCATTCCATTTAACAAAGGTGGAAAGATTGGTCTCTTTGGTGGTGCTGGTCTTGGTAAGACCGTTACGATTCAAGAGCTCATCCGAAACATTGCAGTTGAAGCATCAGGCGTTTCGATGTTTGCTGGCGTAGGTGAGCGAACTCGTGAAGGTAATGACCTTTGGCTTGAAATGAAGGAAGCCAAGTTTAAGGACAAGGACGGAACCGAGCGATCTGTTCTTGACAAGACTGCGATGGTCTTCGGTCAAATGAACGAACCACCTGGAGCACGACTTCGAGTTGCTCTTACTGCTCTCACCATGGCGGAGTATTTCCGTGATGAAGTTGGAAGCGACGTTCTGATCTTTGTTGACAACATCTTCCGATTTGTACAAGCAGGTTCCGAGGTTTCGGCGCTTCTCGGACGAATGCCATCCGCTGTAGGTTACCAACCAACGTTGGCTACAGAAATGGGACTTCTCCAAGAGCGAATTACTTCGACGACTAAAGGATCGGTTACTTCGGTTCAAGCCGTTTATGTTCCTGCTGATGACCCTTCTGACCCTGCACCAGCTACGACGTTCTCGCACCTTGACGCTTACGTTTACCTTGAGCGATCGATTGCTTCGAAAGGATTGTTCCCAGCTGTAGACCCACTTGCTTCGACATCGAAGAACTTGGATCCACGAGTTGTTGGACAAGCTCACTACGACGTTGCGGTAAAGGTTCAGCAGTCGCTCCAACGATACCGAGAACTTCAAGACATCATCGCAATCCTTGGTATTGACGAACTTTCTGACGATGACAAGCAGTTGGTAGGACGAGCTCGAAAGATTGAGCGATTCCTGAGTCAACCATTCTTCGTTGCTGAGCAGTTCACGGGTAACTCTGGTCGATATGTTAGTATCGATGAGACAGTTTCATCCTTTAAGGAAATTGTTGATGGGAACCTCGATCACTATCCTGAGCAGGCATTCCTTTATTGTGGAGGTCTTGATGACGTCCACGAAAAGGCGAAGAAGCTTATGGCGGCTGGCTAAACAATGGCTGCTGAGTTTTCGCTTGCTGTGGTTGCTCCTGACCGAGAAGTCGTTTCGGCTTCGGCAGTCAGTATTGTGGCACCGGGCGTCGATGGTTACTTTGGCGTTTGGGCTGGTCACGTTCCGGTTGTTTCGGCTCTGAAGGCGGGCATCTTGGAGTACATCGATGGATCGAATATTCGACACCACGTCTATGTAGGTGGTGGCTTCGTTCAAGTTGGATCGGATTCAGTTACGGTTCTTGCTGACGAAGCACGATATGCGAGTGACCTCGATGTTAGCGAAGCTGAAAAGGCATTAGAAGAAGCAAGAAAGGCACTTCGAGGCGAAGATTCAACAATGACTCAGCCAGAAGCGTTGATGGAGCTTGACCGGGCAACTGCTCGAGTTAAAGCTGCTCGAATGAAATAGGCGAAAGCTAAATATCAGAGAAGGGGATGCACCGCAAGGTGGATCCCCTTTTTTGTGCTAAGGAGGCGACATTTGGCCACTTCACGCGAAATGGGTTCTTTTAGGTCTTCTCATTCGTACCTACCTATAGTGCATCTTCTATTCGCTCAAATTGAAAACAACTCGCCTAGTGCCGTTCCTATCGCCCCACTTGTTCTCATTATCGTTGGTCTCATCGCCTTCTTCAGCATGCTGTTTGTTGTTGGACAACAAGATGCGTTCATTATTCAGCGGTTAGGGAAGTTCCATCGAGTTGCGCGGGCAGGACTTAACATTAAGATTCCTGTGATTGACCTTATTACTGGAAAGCTTTCATTGCGTATTAGGGAGCTAGACATACCTGGTCAATTCAAAACCAGCGATAACGTATTTGTAACCATGGTGCTCCGAGTTCAGTACTCGGTGATCCCCGAGCAAGCTGCCGACGCTTTCTATAAACTGCAAGCTCCGGAACAACAAATATCAGCCTTTGTTCTCAACGTTGTTCGAGGAGAAGTTGCCAAGATGCAACTTCGCGATGTCTTTGAACACCAGGACACAATTGGAACGGCGGTTAATCAGCAGCTTTCGATTTCTATGACCGAGTTCGGGTTCTTAATTCGAAACGCACTTGTCAATGAAGTCCGCCCCGCCGAAGAAGTCGTTACGGCAATGAACCGAGTCCAGGCGTCGGAGAATGAGAAAACCGCCGCAAAGCTTCAAGGTGAAGCTGCGAAATTCAAGACAGTTCTTCATGCCGAAGCAGAAGCTGAGGCCAAGAGACTTCAAGGTGAAGGAATTGCGGCTCAACGAGAAGCCATCGTTCGAGGGTTGTCGGTATCGGTCGAAAGTTTGCGGACAGCAATGCCAAGTGCCGATCCTCAAACGTTGATGAACTTGGTCTTGATCAACCAGTACTTCGATGCTATGCGAGATATATCGCAAGGCGAAAAGGCAAAGGTCATCTTTGTACCGTCCGGTCCTGGTGCCTATCGAGATATTAGCGACCAATTGTTCCAGTCATTTGTTAATGCTGGGGAAGCGTCGTCTCATGTCTCGGGACAATTTAAACCTGCTGTCACTCCGCCACCAAAGAAGTAATATCTTGAAAGAGAGGGGATTTTGAAAGTTAGCTACTTAGTTGGTCCGGTTATTTTCTTGGCGGGATGCTCGGGTGGAGCAAAGACTACTAACCAGGCACCTCGGTCAACGGCAGACATTGAGGCCGCCAGAATATCTCGAAGAGCGGCCGGAGTATCAGTCGGTGATTCTTCGTTCTTGATGGGTGATTTGAAGGGAGCCACTCTTACTTACACCCGAGGTTCGGAAGATTCGGACCCGAGCATTCGACTCTTGGCAAAACGAAAACTCGCTTCCGTGTATGAAGTCCAAGGGAATGAAAAGGAAGCTCTCAAGATGTTGAGCAAGATTTCTGAAGAGAATGGGGATTTCCTGGATTTAGAGCCGGCAAATATCGTCAAAATGCTCTACTTTGCCGATCGACTGAAGGATAGTTCAGTAACAGCCAAGCTTCTTGACCGGGCAAAACTCGTTGAGGCAAAAGCCTACGATGTCATTCATGATCCGCTGATTGCTCCGGGTGGAACTAGTAACTTGTACTATTGGATGGCGATGGAAGCAGATTCGGCTCTGGACGGTGTTCTCTTCAATTGGGCAATCCAAAAAGCCGGGAATCTATCAGATCAGCAGTGGCTTCAGGTAGCCACTGTTCTTGCATCAAGTGACTCAAAACGAGCAAGTGAAATTCTGAAAAGGATTGAACCCAAGTTGTCGGGTGATGATAAGAATCATCAGATCGCGACGATGCAAAAGATTCAAGAAACCGATGATCAAAAGAAGGAGGCTCCGGCAAAGGCGCAGTCTTCACCACCTGACATAGAGCAGATTCCTTATGTGGCGAAATTCAAGACATCTGGATTTTGGCCCACCGGAAAAATTCCAAAATTCCGACTATTCAAGATGAGGATGGGTCAGGCTCGGTAGCATTTTAAAATTCTTTGAACCATTTATGGTTCTGTTGGGCACCTACTTTCTGTATGATGCTAGTTGACCACCAACAAGCGATGCCACACGTGGAAAAGCTCGATATATCCCAGCTTGCGAAACAGCACTATGACCGAGTCTTTCGGTTTTGCTCGACGCGGGTCGGATATCACCACGCCGGTGACGCCGCCCAGGAAACCTTTATCACTGCTCAGCGGAATCTTAACAAGTTCCGCGGAGAGAGCCAGCCGCTAACGTGGCTAATCGGAATCGCGCTCAATGAATGTCGGCGAGTAAACCGAAATAACCAAAAAGCGGAGCAATTGCCCGAATTTCGCGATGAAACCAGTCAAGAAGGACAATTAATTAATCGAGAAGTTCTCCGTCAAGCGTTGTCAAAACTGTCTGAGGAACATCGCGAAGTAGTGACTCTCCATGAGATTGATGGCTTTACCTATGAAGAAATCGCTCAGATCGCTGGTGTCCCCGTCGGAACCGTCAAGAGTCGCCTCTATCACGCCTTTACCAACCTGCGCAAATCAATCTATGCGCCCGAAACCACTGCCACCAAGGAGGTGAACTAATGGAAAATCTTAAGAGTTATTTAGATGGCGAACTTGATATCGCCCAACAAGCTGAAGTCGAAACCCACCTTCGCAACGATGAAGAGTTGCAAAAGATGGTTGAAGAATTCTCGACAATCTCATCAACCCTCAAAACCGCCGATAGCGGGGAACCGTATGGCTTAGAGAAGCTGGAAGAAAAGCTCCAAGAGAAGCCGAAGACTTCTATTTACGAGAGAAAGAAGATTTGGCGACTTGCCACCTATTGGAGCGCAAGCATGGCTTGCCTGGCTTTGGCTGCAATGTTTGTTCGGTCCGGCTCAGGATCATCGGCTGATGCTACGGCAATGGTTGAGTCAGGAGGAGCTACGGCATCTAGTAAAGGTGTGCAAAGCGGTGTTTCTGGTGGAATAGAGCAGGATAAGTCGCAACCACCTAAAGAAGAATTTGCCAAATCTGCAGACGGAGTAGATTCGATGAACCCAGCTCCATCTGCTCCTCCTACAGAAAATGGAAAGTCGATGGCCGGCGCCGGGGGCGATAGTTACAAAGGAGTAAGGGCAGGTACACCTGGTGATGAATCCGCTTCCAAGCCAGATAGCGAGTCAAAAGTCATGCCTGCACAAGAGGATGCTCTTTCAAACGGTAGCCCAAATGTACGAGGAAGAATAGCTGGAGCTCCAAACAGTGCAGCCCCGTCGACTCAATGGTATGACCAAGTGAAAGCAGGCAAAGATTCGGCAACAACTGACTTGAATAATCCAACTTTTAAGGGAGGTGAAAGTGGCTTCAAGACTGACATGCGAGCTATTCGCGATAAAACCGCTCAGCCAGTGACTACGATTGGCGATACACCGCACGGTATCTATCTGGAGAGAGCAGGGCAAGTTCAAGTAAAAGTTGATGATCTCATGAGAGCCGTTAACGAGGCAACCGGTATGGTTCAGAGTTTCCATGGCTTTGTTACCGCTAGTGACTTGCAAAATCAGGCGGACGGAGGATCGGCAACGATGACGATTCGGGTTCCT
Organism: Armatimonadota bacterium; assembly: GCA_037141835.1. Lineage (GTDB taxonomy): Bacteria > Armatimonadota > Fimbriimonadia > Fimbriimonadales > Fimbriimonadaceae > Fimbriimonas. The sequence goes on from JBAXBU010000095.1 coordinate 5,291, forward strand.
ACTGATAGCTTTAATGCAACACTGGACAAGCTACAGGCGATGGGTGAAGTGCTCTCGGTCAATAGTAATAGCCAGGACATCACTTCGGAGACAGTCGATCAGGGAGCACGAATGGTTTCTTGGGCTGATGAAGAGGATCGTTTGGTAAAAGAACTTGCGAAAGCAAAGAATAACGACCAACGGTACAGGATCAGGGGTGAGCTGAGAACTGTTCGAGCTAACCTTGAATCCTATCGAGCATCGGTCAAAAGCCTTACTGAGCGAGCCAAGTACAGCACGATCAATGTCAGCTTCGTCCGAGGAGACAAAGCAGTCAAGGGTGGCGGAACGGGCAACTGGTCTGGTGACGCTCTCAAGGGTGCCAAAGATAACCTCGGTAGCATCGGTCAGGTTTTGGGAACGCTTGGAATCTACTTCCTTGTCTTTGCTCCGATCTGGCTACCGTTTGCAATAGCTGCTTATGTGATTAAGAAGAAGAATAGCTGACCCTCAAAAAGTAAGAATCCCCGCTCGGAGAAATCTGGGCGGGGATCTTTTGTGTGAAGGTGAGATGCAAGCTGTCCGCAAAGATCAACCCCCCTCGGTTCGTACCTCACCGATCCCCCCTTCTGGGAGGATGTCTCGGCTTAAGTAGTATAGTTGGTAGAATTTTCCGAGTGAAAAAGCAACGCAAGCACATGGTAAAGATTGCTCGCAAGCTACGTAGAGAAATGTCTTTGCCGGAAGTCTTGCTTTGGAATCATCTAAGGCCGAAAGTCAACAATAGGTGTATCATTCGAAGGCAGGTGCCCTTTCTCAATCTTTACGTTCTTGACTTCTACTGTCCAAGCATCAAGCTTGCGATTGAAATCGATGGTAATCGATTTCATGAAGATCAAGAGATGAAAGATCAAATTAGACAAAGTGCTATCGAGGAACTTGGTATTAGGTTTCTAAGAATCGGAGCCCAACGAATTCTAAAGCGTCCATATGAAGTTGCCCAACTAATCATTCAAGTCTGTACCGGTGAAGTTCAATTAGAAGACCTGGAGCCTTAGGAGAATAGGAACGAGACACTCTCCCAGATGGGGGAGTCGGTAAGGTGGGCCGTAGGACGAACCGGTGGGGGTTGAACAAGGCTTGGCAATAAATCTTGGTCCATGAAGACTACCAAAACAAGATATTCTACTTAGACTTGACCAAAATCCCGATCCTACTCGACACGGACCCTGGCAATGACATCGATGATGCTCTTGCTATTGCTTATTTGCTTAAAAAGCCAGAGTGTGAACTTCTGGGAATAACCACCGTGACTGGTCCAGTTGAACAGCGAGCCGCCATTGCAGAAGTTCTTTGTAATGTCGAAGGGAAGAGTGACATACCGATCATTTGTGGGCGCTCAGAGGTGTTGGCTTATGGTCAAGGACAGCCATGGTGTGCCCAATATGACCCAATCTCACACTTGCCACATAGATTAGACAGAAAGAGGGATGAGGCAGTAGATTTCCTTCGGCAAACCATTCGGTCCCGTCCGGGTGAAATCACGCTTCTGAGTATTGGACCGTTTTCAAACGTTGCCTTACTTTTCGCCCTAGATCCAGAAATTCCGTATCTCCTCAAGGACTTTGTATCAATGGCTGGCGTCTTCCGGCGGCCAGACATTGATGCCGAGTGGAACTGCATTTGTGATCCCGTTGCCTCGGCAATGGTTGCCAAGGCAGTTCGATCAAAGCACACATGGTTCGGTCTCGGTGTCACCCTAAAGTGCCAAATGTCAAAACAAGATTGTGAGCAACGCTTTAGGGGACCATTGCTCGAACTTGTCCTTAAGATGGCAACGAAGTGGTTTGACCATGCCACCAACATTACGTTTCATGATCCGCTTGCAGCTGTATGCATCTTTCATCCTGAGCTGTGTGGTTACGAGCAGGGAAGAGTCGTAATAAATCCTGAGCGGGGCCAAACCACTTTTGAACCCGGAGATGGGAACGACAGGATCGCAACAACCGTTGAATTTGAACCATTCTTTGAAGAATTCTTCCGAGTTCTATATTAGGTATTCGGCCCAGGGTCACCCAGACTCTGTACAATACAAATATGTTATTTTCGTACGCTATTTCACTTACGGTTCTCGCTACAATCCCAAACTATGCGGTACTTAAGAAGCTTCCGATCGGGGGCGATGGTGGCTGGGATTGCCTTACGATGGACTCGCCAAACCATCGATTATTTATTTCCCGTGGTACCCATGTGATGGTTTTGGATGTTAACAGCGGCGAACTGGTAGGAGATATTCCCAACACCAATGGAGTTCATGGAATTGCCCTCGTACCCAAAGAAAACAAGGGCTACACGAGTAATGGGCGGGATAATACGGTTACCGTCTTTGATCTCAAAACCCTCAAAGAATTAAAGCGCTTTCCAGTCGGAAAAAACCCTGACGTAATTTTCCTCGACGGTCCCTCAAACCGAGTCTTCTGTTTCAATGGTAGCAGCAATGATGCAACCGCCATTGATCCCAAATCCGATACGGTTGTTGGAACCGTGAAGTTGGACGGAAAGCCTGAGTTCCCGCAGTCCGATGGAAGCGGAACCATTTTTGTAAATATTGAAGACAAAAGCAAGATTCAGAAATTCGATTCAAAATCGTTGAAAGTTACAGGCGAGTGGCCAGTCGCACCAGGTGAAGAACCAACGGGACTCGGGATTGATCTCAGGAATCATCTCCTCTTCTCGGCTTGTGGAAACAACATTCTTGCGATTAGTGACTATAAGCAAGGCAAAGTTGTTGGTTCCGCGAAAATTGGAAGTGGTCCCGACGGTGCAGGGTTCGATCAGCAGTTTGGATTGGCATTTACTTCTAATGGTCAAGACGGCACGATGACCGTCATAGGTAAAGGGAAGAACGGTTTTGAGGCCTTTCAAACGGTACCAACTCAAGCCAGTGCAAGAACCATGGCGATTGATCCAAAAACGCATCTCATCTACATGATTGCGGCTGAATATAAGGCTCCGACTGGAACTAATCGTCGAGGACAAATGGTTCCAGGCTCAGCTACGATCCTTGTAATTGGACCAACCAAGTAAGTACAAAAAAGCCCCTGGCACCTGACCAAGGGCTAATAGGATACTAAATATCGATTTACGCTGAATTTCTGAGGCTCAGTGAAACATTGCCAGTGACTGCACTGACATCGATAGTTCCGTTACCAGCACCCAAGCGACCAGTAATTCGTTGATCGTTTTGAGCTCGATCTTCGAGTTCAATCGAGGTTTCTGCCATACCACGGAGAGTGGTTACTGCTACTCGTGCATCAGAACCGTCGGGGATTGATATCCACGCGTTACCGTTGACAGTTCTAACACTCATTGACCCAGTTACTGGCTCGTTCACATCGATTGAAATATCACCGGAAACGGCTTCAACCGCAATGGTCTTACCGCTGGAGCCACGAATCGAGATGTTCCCGCTCGCAGACCTCAAGTTCATGTTGCCTGTGACTTTTTCGACCGAGATGTTTCCGGCTTTGTTTTCGACCAAGACGTTGGTTGAGTTCGAGTTATCGATGTAGACATCGCCTGAGTAAGCTTGGACTTCGATTGGACCTTCAAGCCCAGAAAGATCAATTCGACCGTCAGTGCTCGTTATTCGACATGAATTTTTGGTGTCCTTTATCGTTACATGCCCGGCTTCAGATTTAACTTCAATGGCTGGTGTTGCCGCAACGAATATTTCTAAGTCGACATCAAGACCCGTTTCGTGGGGCTGCTTGATTTCAACTGCATGGTCGCTGTTTTCTACCACTAACGTGTATTTGTCCGCTTTAGCTTTTGCATCATCCTGATTGGCTCCACGCACTTTGACATGCGCAATTACATAGGACTCAACTGCATCAGGGGTGACGGTAATGTGCCCACTTCCGTTTTCAATCTTGAGCAGTTGCCCTTCCTTTAGAGTCAACGGAAGACGAATTTCTCTTGTTGTGGTGCTAAAGAGCCAGCTCATGTTGAACTTGCCTTTACTGACGTCTTCTAACCCATTTTTGAGAGCATCAAGGCCCTTCTTCGCATTTGTTCGGGCCGAATTGGTGACATCTTTCCAATCAACATTTTCGGTTACTTCTTTGCCCAGTCTTTCGACCGTATCGATGATTGCACGGAATGGATCTCGTGGCTTGGATTCGGACGCATATTCTTTTTGGTCAAATGAACCCGCCGTTTCTCTAGGAGGAGCGGTTTGATTGCTCTCCTCTTGACGGCGGTCTTCTTTTTCCGAGTTATAGAACGCGTCGATCAAGTCGGCGGCGTCATCTGGCGAAAGTTTGCCATCTGCAACCAACTTATTAATTCTCATTATTTCTTCTTTCAATTTAATACCCCCAGTTTCCGCTTTGCTTCCTCTGCGGTGATTTCTCCTTTTTCTAGCTGTTCAAGAATTTGTTTTCGTTTGCCAGAAAGTTTCTCGGTTTTTTCCTTTGTTTCGTATGGTGTGAGGTTGAGGGCAGCCAGGAGAGTATCCAATCGGGCCTTCGCAGTCGGATAGCTGATACCCAACTCTCGTTCGACGCCATTGAGCATGCCTCTGCTCTTGAGAAAAATTTCGAGGAACTCAACCTGTTCTGGATCTAGTCGGGCATACCGAGGAATGTCAAAACTTCCGCGGATAGTGATGCCTGTCTCTTCGCTGGTTAACTCACTGATATACAGTTCGCCACCGCTAACGGGATCCTTATGAGGAATTCTATGCAATCGATTCCGGTCCATATGTGCCTTATTTACTCTCATGATGGCAAATAGGTTGCATCCTTTTAGGTGCAATTCTTTAAATATTTTGTACTGCATCTGAGTTTTTAATCAAATTGTGAGTCTGATCATCAAATAAGTTCATTTTTTGACGGAAGATGTCCTAGGTCGGTAGACTAGGGCTAATGTCTTCTTCTCTACAGCGACTGAAAGAAAAAATGGGTGATATCAACGCCCTTGGTGCCGCCATGGCAATGATGGATTGGGATCAGCAAACCTATATGCCCCGAGGTGGAGCAGATGCTCGGGCCTCACATCTTGAATGCCTTTCGAGGATGAAGCACGAGATGTTTACTTCGGATGAACTCCAAACTGATGTTGCCGATGCGGCAAAGGACGCCTCTGGTGATGACAAGGATCTTTTGCGAGTTATCAAGCGAGACCTTGACTTGGCGACAAAACTTCCTTCCGAATTGGTTGGAAGAAAGAGCAAATTAGCCGCCATTGCCCATGAAGAATGGGTAACTGCCCGAAGCAAAAATGATTTTAATGGTTTTGCTCCAACCCTCGAAAGAATGTTTGATATTGCTCGCGAAGAAGCGGAGCATTTGGGTTATACCGATCATATCTATGATGCTTTGACCGATCAATACGAAGAAGGCGCCACTGCTGCTGACTGGAAATTGATGTATGAGTCGATTAAGGGACCTCAAGTTGAATTGGTTAAGGCAATCCAAGAGAAAGGTCCAATTGATGATTCTCGTCTCTATGGCGACTGGGATCGAGCAAAGCAGTCAACATTCACAGAAATGATTGCAAAAGCGGTCGGATTTGACTTTGATCGAGGTCGACAAGATACGGCACCCCATCCTTTCTGCACCGGTTGGTCGGTTGGCGACATTCGATTAACGACCCGATACAAACCATATCTTGGCTCGGCAATTTTTGGAACGCTGCACGAAGCAGGACACGGAATGTACGAGCAGGGATCTCCTGCGGCTTGGGACTTGACTGCACTTGCGGGTGGTGTGTCTCTAGGAATGCACGAAAGTCAGAGTCGAACCTGGGAGAATATTGTGGGTCGAAGTAAAGCCTTTTGGGTGCGCTTCTTGCCTGATTTGCAAAAGGCTTTCCCTGCAATTGCTGACCTCAGC
>JBAXBU010000096.1:0-11022 GCA_037141835.1 Armatimonadota bacterium
AGGTACCTTCTTAGGGTGCTAACGCCGTTGCGATGGGTAGAAAACCGCCTCGAAATGCTGGACCAAAGGATCCTACCAACCAGGGTCGAATGGCTATCCTTCAACTCTTCTGAGGAAGTAGCCCAAGCGATCAAAGACATGGTCGTTCGTGGAGCACCCGCGATTGGAATCGCCGCCGCATACGGGATGGCGTTGGCTGCTTTTCATGAGGAAGACCTTCTCAAAGCCGACCAAGTCCTTCGACAATCAAGGCCCACTGCCGTCAACCTCTTCTGGGCATTAGACCGAATCAAGCATTTGCCCGTCAGTAGCTACGAGGTCATTCTTGCCGAAGCAAGAAACATCGAACGAGAAGATCTTGAAATGAATCTCGAAATCGGATCCCACGGCGCAAAGCTCATTCATGAAAATTACAACGTCATGACCATTTGCAATACCGGAGCTCTTGCTACTGCCGGACACGGTACTGCGCTTGGAGTTATCCGAACGGCACATAGCCAACAAAAAAACATTCATATTTGGTCATGCGAAACTCGTCCACGCCAACAAGGGCTTCGACTCACCGCGTTCGAGCTTCTCCACGACAATATTCCGTTTCACTCGATCAGTGACGGCATGGCGGCAACCCTAATGGCCGATGGAAAAGTTGATTGCGTCATCGCCGGGGCAGACCGAATTGCCGCCAACGGTGACACCGCCAACAAGATTGGCACCTACATGCTCGCAGTCTTAGCTAAGCACCACAAGATTCCTTTTTACATTGCTGCCCCTAGTTCAACCATGGACCCGTCACTACAAGACGGTAAGGGGATCCCCATCGAAGAGCGAAGCTCCGAAGAAATAACCCACATTGAGGGAGTTCAGGTCGCTCCCGATAACTGCCCAACCTTTAATCCTGGCTTTGATGTGACTCCTGGGAATCTCATTTCCGCTATCATTACCGAAACCGGAGTTCACTATTACCCTTACGATTTCACATAGCCCCTCAACCAACGATCGATTTCAACCGTAATTAGAACAACAATGGACTTTCGCACCATCATCGCCAAGCGCCGAGAAGGCATGGTTCACTCAAAGGAGGAACTGACTTTTCTCGCCGAAGGTGCGGCAAAAGGAGACATCCCGGACTACCAACTCTCCGCATGGCTGATGGCGGCATACCTAAAACCACTCACCGATCAGGAAACCGTAGACCTGACGATCGCTATGGCTGATTCGGGAGATCGACTCGACCTGACCGGAGTTCCTAAACCATGGGTCGATAAACATAGCACTGGCGGAGTAGGCGACAAAACCACTTTAGTCCTTGGCCCCTTGCTCGCAGCATGCGGTCTCAGCGTCATCAAAATGAGTGGGCGAGGACTCGGTATCACCGGTGGAACCATCGACAAGCTCAAAGCAATTCCCGGATTTTCGAGTGACCTCACTCCCAAGAAAATGGTTGCTCAAGCCAAGAAAATTGGCATTGCCGTTGCGGGTCAGACCTCTCACCTCGCCCCGGCAGATAAAGCCTTATACGCTCTTCGCGATGTCACCGAAACCGTTTCATCCATTCCTCTCATCGTCAGTTCAATCTTGTCGAAAAAGGTAGCCGGAGGAGCCGAAACCGTCATTCTAGATGTCAAATGTGGTTCTGGTTCGTTCAATCCAACCCGCGAACAAGCCGAAAAACTGGCTGATGCACTCGTTGCGGTTGGAAAGCTGGCTGGACTCCGAGCTTTTGCCGCGATCACGGACATGGATCAGCCTCTAGGCTCCGCAGTTGGCAACGCCCTCGAAGTCAAAGAAGCCATTGATGTTTTAACGAAGCCAGAAAGCGATCTTTCGCCTAACACCAGGCGGTTCCGAGAGCTGTGTCGCTATTACGGTGCCCTCGCATTAAGAGTCAGTGGAATCGCGGCTACCGCCGGCGAAGCACTGGAACGAATCGAAGACACGCTGCAAAGCGGTCGAGCGCTAGACAAGGCCAATCAGTGGATTAAAGCCCAAGGAGCAACCGTCGATTTTAACGACACATCATGGCTGGTTCTTGCCCCAATCCAGATTGAGCTGAACGCCAAGACCGCTGGATGCATCGGCAAAGTCGACGCCCGGACAATCGGCGAAATTGCTCTCGACCTTGGCGCAGGTAGACGAAAGAAAGACGACGAAATCGACCTCTCAGTCGGGCTAGTTGTGAACGTCAAAGTCGGCGATATGATCAGCGAAAACCACTTACTCGCGACGGTTCATGCCGCAACCCAGGAAGCAGCTAGCGCAGCAATCGCCCGACTTGAGCACTCAATCCAGATTCAAACTGCCCCAATCCCACCGAGACCAATTCTGATCCGTCCCGCTTAGACGATAGGTTTTTCGACCTGCCAGTCGTGCCAGCAATTAGCGACATATTCAACTCCATGAACACAATCATGTTAGGCAAGAGAACACTATTTATTAATCGCGTCAAAACGGCTTTGGCGAGTGCTTCATTGCTGAGCAATATTGAAGTCGGCTTTTCTTGCGATCCCGGTAGATCCAACCGACTCTTCTTCTAGGAGGATTGACGAATTTCTAGCATGAGCGAAGTAATTTCTGTTAGCCAATTTGGTATCGAAAGTCCCGCCGCTCCCAATGTCTTGCATGACACAACTTACAGATAACTATTCTTAAAACGACTTCTTAAATGGGGTAGGTCACCATTAAATTACTCAATATGGTAACAAACTAGAATTCTATTGTAAAGCAATTTTAATGATTTTGATTTAATCGAAACTTTAGGAACAACATATTCGTTGAGATCAATATGAGTTGCAATATCGGGGCACTTGATCGCATGGTAATGAATTTCGGTGCAGGTTCTCCCTTTGCTTCCGCAGCGACTCCAGATCCCACGAGTCCCGCCCTTTTTGTCAGCAATGCTCCCGAGCAGATCGGAGAAGGAGTTTATCCTAATGAACTTGACACTCCTGAATTTGATTGGAGGCAAGGAGCGTGGACGTTTGGAACTGGGTCGCGCAATCTTTGTCAGGCCCAGATAAGTCAGAACATGCCTACACGTGTGAGAGTATTTTTCTGGCATATTACAAGATTTTCGGTCCCAAGCTATTGGGCCGTTCTCGTTAAGTCCGGTCCAGAAAGTACCATCAGCAATATCAAAATCCAAGTCCCAGGTCCAGATATCCCTAACCCAAGTGGAGACTTATCGGGTTTAGGTAATTGCCTTGCAGCCGCCCACCTGATGGGTACGCTCGATGCTCAGCCTGGTGGAGTAATAAGCATTTCTAACGAAACAATTGTTTGGAGTAGAGCGATGGGAGCCGGAACAATGGTTCACAATTCATTTTCTCACATAGCTGCAATTATTGAGTTTGATGTTAATGCAACAGAATTCTTTAACATAAGATCTGTTGTTTCTATTACTGGTCAATCAGTACAAGATTTTTCAAATTCGCCGCCAAATGTATCTCCGCTAGCCGATAATCAGAATAATTTTGGACCATTTAATGTTCGGCACAACCGAGGATATTGGGATCACAGTGATATCTTTTTGCCTCTGGCACCTGAGTTCAACTGTACTCTTTGGGCTCCAACCGCGCCAATCACAAAGGAATGGTCAATTTGTGATGCAAACAGTCCCGAAGACCAATACTTTTCTAAGGGACATTCAAGGGCTGCTCATTTCTTCGACTACCCTCTTCCTCCCGCGCCTCCAATTGACAGGGAGCGCAACAATACAGCAGCATACGGAGCCAATCTAATATATTCGTGTCCGTACCACAACTTTTCTAATGATACTCTTGGGCGCTTTTATATTGGCTTGCGAGCCAGAAACGTTGGAGGACCTTATTTTGGGGCTGCGCGATTGAGCACCATGTCGCCATCACCGGAAGTTTTCGGGATTCCTGGAAAGGTAACTCCGCTTGCGTCTTCCGTGCCAGCATTTACTAACCATAGGTTTGTTGATTTGACTTCGCAGTATCCGGCACCAGTTCCCATGGGATATGTGGTTGTCGGTCCAAGCGAAACTGGCATCGTTAGGTTGCGGCTCGCGAATGGTGGTGGTGCTACCACCCCAGTGAATATTCAGTTTCGAAGGGATATGGTTGACCAAAATCCGAACCAAGGAGGACCTGGTTAATGCCAACAATTGCAACTCTTCTATTCCTCGGTCTGGCTAGTCAAGCAACATCAGAATCCGATAAGGCAATGTACCCGCACCCAACCGACGCATTTGGAGCAATGGCACACGGTCGTTGGGATCGTGCTCGGTACCTACTGGATCAACTTACTGATGGAAAAAAAAAGAAAGTCAACATTTTTTATGTCCAGGCCCTTTGCGAATGGGCGCAGTCATCGCAATACAATGCCAATGTTTTAACTGGCATCCGCTGGTGTAAGGAATACGGAGCCAACTTTAAGGAGGATGATGGTTACGTTCTCGTCACAGCCATTAATTGTGACAAATGGGGCGAAGTAGTGGAAAGGCTCCTTCAGTATGGTTGCGATCCAAATAAACCCTGGGTCAATCGACGGAACATGAATTTTTCTAGAACTCCATTATTTGCCTCGATAGGATCCGGCAAGTCAACCAAAAATATGCTGACACTCCTTAAGTTCGGTGCCTCTACCGAAAAATATTCCGAATTTATTCTTGACATAAAAGGCTCAAGAATAAACATAACGCCGCTCATGTATGGTGCCGAACAAAAGGATGGCGTCAAGTTAAAGCTGCTCATCAGCCACAAAGCGAAAGTTAACGCCATTTGTCCCGAAGATGGACGGACGGCACTCCATTTCGCCGCTCGATGGGACTGCGCTGAAAACATCTCGTTACTTCTAAAAGCCGGAGCGAAAAAGTCGTTGCGCAACAAGGCAGGCGAGACCGCCCTCGATGTAGCTAAGAAATACAAGGCAAAGAATGCAATCGCCGTACTGTCAAAATAGACCTAGCTGCAGTTCAAACAGTTTTCATCCGCACTGAAAGCGTCGTGTGACTGGTTCTCTTTTCCCGAGCCTATTCGTCCTGTAAGACTTCTCCTGAATGCTTTTAAAGCGACCTTCTTCGACGCTCAACATCTTCCCCTAAAATAGCAGCCAAAAAGTGAACAAATCTGGGCCCCTGCCCTTCTTCAATACCGTGCTACCATTTTGAAAATCTTCCTACACAGATTCAATCGTTACCAGCTTGTCCGCCCTAGCGAGGTCTCGGCGAGCCTCTATTCGGCGGCATCTGCTACGCAAACATGACCAATTAGTCATCCTCGGAATCCGAGCCCGGAAACCAAAGTAATTTCAGCATGATAACTAGAATCATTGGAATGCACCAAACATAATATCCCGATAGGGATCTAATCGGGGCTGGCTGAGCATAAGGGAAAACTATCCACGAATAGACTCCAACAAACAGCAAAATGGCGACCGAAGCCAACCACATTCTCATACCAAAGGCGTTCTACCCACCGTTTCGCCGGATTCTCCAAAGGAAGAAGAGCATCTTGAGCATGAATCCAGCGAACACAGCAATTGCGCATCGTATGCTGATGGATTGTTCTAACCCAAGCATGAATCCAGCGAACACCGTAAACATTGATAGCCCCAAACCGCCGAGAAAATTGTGCCTCATGCAGTCTTGCGTGGGACCACGTCTTCGCTCAGGACTACTTTCCAACATTTTTCGATAACTATGCCAAGACGTTGAATATATCCCCAGTGAGGAAACAATTCCGACACAGAAGAAAGTGAAAGAGTCAACCATAAGATTTCTAGTCTGTTCTCCGAGCGTAGATCGGTAAGCCTTCGTCAAGATTCTTCCGCCAATCTTGATTGGGTTTAGTAATGTAATCCCAAAGTCGGGCAAGTGGATTACTTATTTTTGAGCAGGCTCCCAAATATCGCAGCCAGTTACCTACCAATTTTTCGAAGGAAGTACAGCATCTTGCAGAAATTCCCAACCAAGAGGATTGAAGAGATGATCACAATCGTTTGCCACCTCCGATCTGTAAATAACGAGATAATGCAAGCTTCTCCAATTAACGCTGCTGAAGCATAGGCATGATGTCGAATGCAGTCCCCACGCGGTCCAGAAGACCGAACATTTCGCAACTTCATGTACTTGACATAGTATCTCCACGAAGAAGCGTATAGCATTAAGACCGTCATAAATACGACTATTAATCCAGTCCCTAAATCTACAGATGGTCTACTCAATATTAGTCTGTTCTCCGGGCGTAGATTGGCAAATTTTCGTCAAGAATCTTCGCCAGTCTGGGTGGGTTGTTTCGTCAGCGAGCTTGACTCGGCGGCACATTTCGCAATCCTCTTAACTCTCCAGTTCCGAACCGGATTCCAAAAAATCAAACTCGCCATCAAAGAAAAGGTCAATACGCGCCCAAACGTTCCCTCAATTTGATAAGCAAGGAAAGACGCAAAGAGGTAACTACCGAATCTACTAACTATACTTAACAATTGAATAGACTCTTCCGCCATTGGCTCTGTATTCCAACGGTACCTCCATTCTATGAGTTTATGTGACGAAAAGTAATACCCAAATAATAGGACGAGTGAGCTAATCATGATTATTTATAACGGCCACTCAAAGTTAACCCGGCCCACATTAGTGGCTAGCCGGGATGACGAAATGAAGTTCATCGCCCTCTCGGATTTCGTCCATTTCTTGTCCTTCATAGTCTTTCTTCCAAAGTTCGGTACCATCTTTTGCCGATTTGGCAACGATGCCAACAGACCTTTGAGCAAAAACTTTCTCGCTTAGCCTTGTTGTAGTGTGTGCTACAATCACTGGTTGCTGTAGATCGCCATCAATATAGATCTTGATCGCCTCGGATCGCTTATTTTCTATGGTCGTAACATGAACTTGCGGACGGCAGCCGGAAGAAGCCAACAAAACGATAATGATCGGAACGAATTTCATAACAATACTTTAATATGAAAATGCTTCGACTAGTGTGCCCAACACCCCTTCAAACCACTCCAATGCTGTACCTCCATCGTCAGGGTCTTTATATTTCTTACCTGAAGCATTGTCGGCATCTCTTTCCCAGAATGAATCATCATGGCTAAAAGTTCGAATGTATTCCAAGATACTGCTAGTAACGAAAAAGATTGAGCTTCCTCCAAAGTCATCATCGATTTGGCGAATATGATGGCGCTCGTGTTTAGACCACTTGTCACTATTGATTTAGTCGTCGTAGTCTTCATTTGGCTTGGTTATTTGGGGGGCATTCCAACTCCAGAGCTAACCATCAAAAGAGGACCACGCCCTCGCAGTAGTGAAGCCGATTCAAGACCTCCCCGAGTTTAGAATTGCAGAAACTCTTTGGTTCTTCAAAAATAAAGTCGCTAGCCAGACCAAAGTATGTGGCAGATAGAACGCAAACAAAAAAGGAAATTTTACTGAGAATAGTAACGGAGGGAAGATTGGACTAAACGATGCCAGTAGGACAATAATGTAGACACCAACCTTAGCCTTAAGGCTAACAAGTCTATTGATCTCGGCGGTACCTCCTTCTACTGACCGTCTTAAATACAGTCGTATAGCCTGGATATGAATCCACACGGAAGCAATTAAAGTAAATATGTCTAGAATTGCATACTGTGGACCGCGTTCGAAGAGGTCAAACGCGGTTACATACAGCAAATACAAGATAACCACAATTATAGCACCATCGACTTAAACTCCTTAAGCCCCACCATACTCTAGTCCAAAATCAATCCCAGGACCATCGTCAGGACCAATGCCACCAGGACCACTATAGTCACTGGGCTTAAGTTCATTAGGATTGCTTAAGGCTTTATCAAGTAGATGTAACCACATCCAGTCAATCAGCTTATTACCCTTTCTAGAAATTGGCCCAGGTGCAATAAGTTCACCATCAGCATTGACATAACCAATTTGTTGGTAATCTAAGCCCGTTGGAAATTCGAAGCCCCACGGGAAATCAATGACTCCATTGTGGGCCACATAGTCAACGTCCATTCGTACATCGCTATGCTGACCAGGTGGAATTATTGCCCATCCTGCATCCTTTCCAGGTCCCGGCTCTCCGATTACTATTATGTCCTCCGAAGATAAATTCCAAATCACCATAGGATCATGCCACGATAGACCCTTTGGATCAACTCTGGACGTTGGATTATTTGCACAATATGAGAACCAGTTCCTTCCATGCTTCGCTGGGTCACGGGTAAGGAACCGACCGGTTGAACTGTCAAAGTACCGATGCCCAAGCAACTTGAGACCGGAAGCATCTTCTTGGTAGCCGAAGTCTCCGGCATATCCGAAGGGACCACTCCAGGTTCCGGTGGAAGAGACGACTGCCCCGTAGGCATCATGTTGTCTCGTCGAAGTGGTTGCACCCGTAGCCGACGTTTGTAACTCGGCGTTCTTTAGTCCCGAGAAGTTAAATGTGCTAACCGATCCACGACGCTCGGACACACCTGAAGTGTACGCAGCATCCGTGTCTCGAATGACTGGGGCGGTAACCCCAATTCCATCTCTCACAAACGTATTCGAAACTGAGTTCTCAATCTTGGAAACCCTAGCGTCTAAGCCATTGTATGAGTAACTGCCGGAGATTCCTGGACCAGAGAGCGAACTCAGCCTAGACTCGTAGTCGTAGGTGAGGTTCGTGACGTTCGAGCCGTTGGTGACGGACGTTGTTCGCCCTGCGGCGTCGTATTCGTAGCTCTTGGATCCTGCCGTCAGCATCTTGTCGCCATCATCGTAAGTGTAATTCTCAGTCGTTCCGTTTAAGGTTTTCGTGAGTCGATTGCCGTTTGCATCGAACGTATAGCTGGCGGAATACCCAGACCGTGATTCGCTTGCCAGTTGCCCCGCGAGATCATAGGTGTAAGTTGTCGTAACTCCGTCCTTGGTCTTGTTCGTCGTTTGGCTTGCCGCGTTGTACACATAAGATTCGGTTGAGATTACGGCTTGGGTTGACGAGTTCTTGATCGTTCTTGAGGTTAATCGTCCGTCAATGTCAAACGTCGAGATTTCTTCGGTGCCGTTGGCGTTGACTTGCTTGTATCCCCGACCGAGCGAGTCGTATGAGATTCCGGTTGTTTCGCTGAAGCGATTGGTGAGACCGGTATTTCGACCATAGGCGTCGAAACTGTAGGTGGTTGCACCCAGTCCAGATTCGGTCATGCTGGTGCGTTGACCAGCATCGTTGTAAGCATAGGTTTGAGTTCCTTGGGGAGTTGCAAGCTGAGTCACCTGTGAAGCGGCATTCAAGGTCCAGGAACTGGTTCCTGTGCCGTCCACCATCGAAGTCCTTCGACCCGCGTTGTCATAAGCTAGCGACGTATCAACTCCTGTTGGATAATCGACCAGGGTTTCTCGACCCGCGTCGTTGTATGCGTAGTTAACTACATATCCGAGCGGCGAAGTGTAGGCTGAAGTTTGCCCAGTTCCCGAGAAGCTCCATTGCTCAATTGCTCCGTCCGGCATAGTGAGCTTCTTAGCTTCGCCTCGCGCGGTGAATTCGTAGTTCCTGGTCTTGCCTCGTCCGTTGGTCACGGCTGTGCGCCAACCATTCGAATTAAAAGTGTTTGACTCTGTTTCGCCTTTCGGGTTGGTCGTGCTGGTGACCCAACCAGCATTGTTGAAAATGACACTGGTTACGAGTCCGAGGGGATCGGTTATCGATTGCACCTGGGAGTTTTCGTTGTATGACACCGAAGTGTTCGCACCGCTCGGTGTGGCATAAGCGTAAGGTCGAATCCAGTTGTCATAAGACGTTGTCCAGGTATTACCCGAGACATCCTTAGAAGTCACCTTTCCACCAAAATTGTTGTAGGTGAAGTCGGCGAAGACGCCGCTCGGAGCGGTCACTTTAGTGACCTGCCCTTTTGCGTCATAGGTAGACGTTGTCACACGCCCGAGGGCATCTGTGCTTGTTGTCGGGTGACCATAACTGTCGTAAGTCATGGTTGTGACGGTTTTTCCAAGGGCGTTCACCTGCGTGAGAAGGTTGCCGTTTGCGTCATAAGTGCAAGTCGTGACATTTCCGAGTGGGTCGGTGACCGTGAGCGGTTGGCTCTTAGTGTTGTAAGTTAAAGTTGTAGTCTTGCCAAGCGGGTTTGTCGCTGTCAGGACATTGCCCTTGGCATCGTAGGTGTAGACCCACAGCTTGCCCCGCTGATCCGTTTTTGTAAGGATGTTTTCGTTCGAATCGTAGGTGTACGCGGTAGAAAATCCAGCCGCATCAACTCGACTTGCAAGTAGCCCCGACGAATAGTTATCGGTGCGTACTTGACCGCCTGGCAAAGTCATATTAGTAGCGGAAGTTGTATAGGCCCAAGTTGTCGTGTTGCCCAACGGGTCCGCTGCTGAAGTGATCCGCTCGGCGGAATCGTAAGTCCAACTCCACACTTTTGCTCGAAGATCCGTTTCGGTTAAAATATCGTAGGTCGTATTGTAAGAAAATCCTCGCGTATATGTCTGACCATTAACTTGTGGGTAAGTAACTGAGGTTAGGTTTTTGGACGCATCGTATCCCAACGTCCAAACTCGATTGGTCCAGTCGGTTAAGGTCGATACCTTTCCATTTGAACCGTAAGCAAATGAGAGCACTCTACCGTCTGCGCTGGTTGCCGTACTAATTTTATTAGAAGAATTGTAGGCGATCGTTGTTGTGTTGCCGTTGCGATCCTTTACTTCTGAAAGTTGCCCGTCCGTTCTGAATTCGTACTTGCTTCCACTCTTAAAGGTCATCGTCCATGTGTTATTGGCATTCTTGACCAGAGTCGCAAACTCGCCGGCTGGTGGCGTGAAAGTGCCTGCAGTTTCGGTATAGGGCAATTCCGTACCTTCATACAATTTTACGATTGCCGAGGAACCAGCGGTATATGTAATATGGGTCTCGTAGGTACTCGTCCACCCCATCCCAAAAAGCCCCTCGGTGTTATCTTTACTTGAGTGGTACAGAGTGGTTCCAATTCTAGTGCCACCTCTAGATGGCGCACTTACAATTGGCAGTGATTGATGATGGTTTCCGGTATCCGAATTGGCGGAGCCAGTTG